>JAIXTU010000346.1 GCA_027483785.1 Flavobacterium sp. | reverse complement strand
TTCGTCGCGTAGGAACGGCTGCTAAATCATTTAATGCCGTAAAAGTGATGAGCGATTATTTCGCGTCAAAACCCGACGAAGATAAGAAAGCTGCAGAAGCAGAAGAAGCCTCTCGCAAGCAGCAAGAAGAAATACGCAAACAAAAACAGGCGCAAGAAGATGAAAAAAAGCGTGTGTACCGCGAGCAATACAAAGACTTGATTTCGGCTACAGCGCAACGTTTAACAGCTCTAAAGCAAACCGGTTCTAAAACCGAAAGTGGCATAACTTATGTGATTACGAAAGGAAACGGCACAAAACCCACAGATACTGAAACCGTTTTTATACCTTTTGCGGGTTACTTACCCGACGGGACCATGTTTGAATCGAGCGACGAGCAAACAAGCAAAACTTGGGGTAAATTCGATGAAAATAGAGCTAAAATGAATGGCTATCGTCCAATTGAACTAACATTGGCACAAGGCGGACTCATTCCAGGATTGATGGAAGGTTTGAAAATGATGAACTTTGGCGATAAAGCTACTTTCTTTATTCCAGCAGAATTGGCTTATGGAAGTCGCGGTGGCGGAAACGTTATTCCACCAAATAGCGAAGTAATTTTTGAGGTTGAATTACTACAACAAGCCCCAAAGAAATAAGGGATACTTTATTACAATTAAAATGGCTGTCAGTTTTTTTCCGACAGCCATTTTTTATTCGCCAAACCTTACATCTTAACGCTTCGGAAAAACAAATTCATCGTTATCGCTAACAGCAACGCCGATTTCTAATTTAGAAACCGTGCCAAATTCGGCTACCAAATTAAAACTCACTCCCTCGAATACAAGCAATTCGGTTAAATCCAAACGCTCCTCAAACGGCTTTACCTTAGTTTGTTGCTGCAATAAATCGGTTGCCTCATTCAAATTCATACCTATAAAACTGATTTCATGAACTACAGCTTTCGGATTTGCAGTAATTACATAACACAATTTAAAATCTTCCAGTTCGTAAAATGCCAAACGCAACTGCGGCTGATTGTAGATGTAAATTAAATCATTATCGTCGTCGGTGTAACTGTAATCGGGTGTTCCGTAAAGATTTTCCACTTCTGCGGGAATCATTCCAAAGACTAAATCACCTACTTTCTTTCTTAAAATAATTTCCATATTCAATTGTTTTCACAAAGGTCGGTTATGATTTCTGTAATTCTCCTAAATTCTGAGAAAAATTAAGATCTAAAGTTCTATTTTTGGGCTTCGAACAGCAATCATATACGATGTCGTTTAAACATCCCGAATTTCTATACTTTCTCGGATTTTTAATTGTGCCCATACTGGTGCATTTGTTCCAGTTACGACGTTTTAAGAAATACTATTTCACAAACGTAAAACTGTTGCAAGAACTTTCTATTCAAACGCGAAAGAGTTCTACTTTAAAAAAATACTTGCTTTTAGCGAGTCGATTATTGCTGTTGAGCTTTCTCATCTTCGCCTTTGCACAACCCTTTTTTGAAAATGAAAATACGCAAGCAGCCGATAACGAATTAGTACTCATTGTAGATAATTCTTTTTCGAACGGAGCTGAAACCAAAAAAGGAAGCGTTTTAGAATTTAATATCGCAGCCATTTTATCCGCTTTGGATGAAAACCGAAAAATATCTTTGATTACCAACGACGAAGCTTACTTTAATACCGATATCAAAACCATCCGAAAAGAGGTACAAAAAATTACCACTTCTGCCCTACCGTTCGACTTAAATGCAGCGATATCACGCTCTTCCGACGAAGTAAAAGGCGCCAAAGACATCGTTGTTTTTACGGACGGTTTATCGGAATTGAAATCACCTAAAACCGAAGGAAATCAGCAGTTGTACTTCCATATTCCAAAAATTGAATCGGAACAAAATATTGCGATTACTAACGTTGAACTCACCGAAACACAAGAAGACTTCTACAAAATTGCCATCGATTTGCAAAAATTTGTCGAAGGCGAAGCTTCCACTGCACTTCAAGTTTACAACGGAAACCTCGCAGTCGCAAAATCCGTTGTAAAACTCAACGCCAATACGCAACGAGTAAGCATTACCTTGCCTAAACTGCCATTCTCCGGCTACGTTCAAATTACTGACAATGCACTGGCGTACGACAACACCTTTTACTTTGAAATTGCCGCGCCACAAAAGTTTAAAGTCTTGCTGGTTGGCGAAAGAGAACGCAATGCATCGCTGCGCAAAATTTTTGGAACAACCGAATTTGATTTAACGGAAACCGATATTCGCGGTTTAGACTACGCCGTTATCGGAAAACAACAATTGATCATTCTCAACGAGATACCCGAATTCACGCCTACTTTAGTCGCAAATTTGTTGGAAGCCGTCGAAAATGGCGTAAACCTGAGTATTGTACCTCGTGAAACCATGAGTGCAGACGCTTACAAAGTAATTCTCGAAAAACTCCAACTTTCAGCGAATGCTTCGGCAAAATCCAAGAAGTTAATTACCGGAATTACCTTTGAAAGCGAATTATTCCAAGGTGTTTTTGAAAAGAAAATCGATAATTTCCAATATCCATTTGCTAATCCATCGTTTACTATCAGCGGACGAACCTTGCCGTTACTCACCTTTGCCGACGGATCTGCATTTCTACAAGCCGTTAAACTCGGTCAAGGACACATATTTCTTTTCAATGCGGGATTGTCGAGTCCGAATTCTAATTTTTACCAATCGCCTTTGGTTGTAGTAACGTTCGATCGGATGGCAACGGGCAACAACAACGCGGGATTGCAGCAGTTTGAGATTTTTGGAGAACAGGAAAAAATTGTCGACTTGAATTTGGAAACCGATCAAGTTGCTCATATTGTGAATCGTGCTGAAAAATCGTACGATTTCATACCAAAACAACGCATTAACGGAAAAAAATTATATCTGAATTTTGGGGAAGCGCCAACAGTTGCAGGCAACTACGATTTATTGTTTGAAGGAAAAGCGATCGACAAATTGAGTTTTAACTACAAACGCAACGAGAGTGACGTAAGCACTCGGTTCGATATTCCGTCTGCTGCAAAAGAAATAGATTCGTTTGAACAATTGCTGTCCGAATTTTCAGCGGCACGCGATAACAGCGGTTTTTGGCGCACTTTGGCACTGCTTGCTTTCTTGTTTTTAATCTGTGAAATATTGATTCAAAAGTTTGTAAAATGACAATACTTATCAAAAATGCAACAATCTATAATTCGCAAAGTACGTTTCATCTAAAGCGCGCGGATTTATTGATTACAGATGGAATCATTAAACAAATTAGCGAGAACATTAGTACGGCTGCAGATCGTGTAATCTCGGGAGAAAATCTCGGAGTTTCTGTAGGTTGGATCGACACATCGGTACAATTTGGCGAACCGGGTTTTGAAGATCGTGGAACCATCAAAAGCGGATTACAAGTTGCTGCAAATTCAGGATTTACCGGAGTATTGTACGAACCAAACAATCATCCAGTTACTGATACACAAGCACAAGTATTATTTGCATTGGGAAAATCAGACAATCAACTAACTGATTTGTATCCAATTGGTGCACTTACTGTTGAGCAAAACGGAAGAGATTTATCGAACATTTACGAAATGCACTTAGCAGGAGCTGTAGCGTTTGGCGATTACAAAAAAACACCCGACGATGCCAACGTACTTAAACTAGCCTTGCAATACACTAAAGATCTCAATACAACCATTATTTGCTATTCGTTAGATAAAAAATTAGCTGGTAAAGGTTTCGCTTCTGAAGGTGTTGCCGCAACAAAACTCGGATTAAAAGGTATTCCCGCTTTAGCAGAAAGCATCGAGATCAGTCGAAATATCGAAGTTTTACGTTACGCGGGCGGCAAATTGCACTTTCCAACCATTTCTACAGCGGAAAGTGTCGAGCTCATTCGAAAAGCAAAAGCCGACGGATTGGCCGTATCATGCAGCGTTTCGATGAACAACTTACTACTTAATGAAGATGATTACTCCGACTTCGACAGCAATAAAAAAGTGATGCCACCACCGCGGAGTATCGCCGATCAAGCCGCACTATTTGAAGGTTTGAAAGACGGAACCATCGATTGTATCACCACCGATCACGCACCGCGAACATTGGAGGAAAAAATGGTTGAATTCGAAATTGCTTTACCGGGAAGCATTGGTTTAGATTATGTTTTTGCGAGTTTAAATTCCAAAATAGAAACCTCATTGTTGATTGAGAAATTAACAGCAGGACGCACCCTTTTTGGTATTGCAGAACCTCAGCTAAAAATAGGTGAAAAAGCGAATCTTAGCATTTTTGAAACAGCTGGAAAATCTGAAATTAGAATTGAGAATTTACACAGTTCTTGCAAAAATGCCGCACTGCTCGGATTTGAAACTAAAGGAAAAGTTGTTGGAAGTATCAATAATAACAAAGTTGTAATTCATGACACCACAAGAAATTAATTCAGGAAAAACGGCGGCTATTATTAGTTATATTGTATTTGTTGGTCCGCTTATCGCGATGTCGATGAACGCAGAAGCTAAAAATCCGTATGCAAGTTTTCACATTCGCCAAGGACTTGGATTAACGATCACGTTTATTTCCTTAGGCGTGATCATTTCGAACTTCGAAAGTTTACAAATTGCCACGGCTTTGTGGATTTTTATCAGCGTACTCATGTTTTACGGAATTTTCAGTGCTTCGTCGGGAAGCATTAAACCGCTGCCACTGCTGGGAAGTTTGTTCCAAAAATTCTTCAAAAAACTATAAAATGTCCGAACTCTACGCCTTGGAGCGCGCTGCCGCAGAAAAAAACGAAAATTCTCGATTAATTTTTCTGATTCACGGTTATGGAAGTAATGAAGAAGACTTATTTGGCTTTGCTCCCGAATTACCTGCAAACGATCATATTATTTCACTTCGTGCGCCTTACGATTTGTATTATGGAAGTTTTGCTTGGTATGCAATAAATTTCGATGCCAACGAAAATAAGTTTAGCGATTTAGTGCAAGCGGCGCAATCTAGAGACCTGCTTCGCGAAACGATAAAGCGCTATCAAGAAAGACTCGGCTATTCGGCAGAGAAAACAATTGTAATCGGATTTAGTCAAGGTGCTATACTTTCGTACGCCTTAGCATTGTCGTATCCCGAAACTGTGCAAAATATCGCAGCTTTAAGTGGCTATTTGAACTTGGAAATCGTTTTAGAAATGAAAGAAATCAGTTTCGAAAAAATACGAATTTTTGCTTCGCACGGGATGGTAGATCAGGTTATTCCTATAGATTGGGCGCGAAAAGCTCCCGAAAAATTAGCTGCACTCGGAATTCACCACGAATTTCGCGAGTATCCTGCCGGACATGGCGTTGCGCCTCAAAATTTCTTTGATCTTTTAGCTTGGTTGAAGAGGATCTAAAATTCAATATCGCAGTAAAACGATTCATTGTTTTTACTTTTTTAAAGAAATTAGCATCAAACCGAAAATATGCGGTTTTTCCGTAATGTTAAGTGAATTTTTTTTAGGAGCTTCGCCTTAACGGGAAGGGGAATAACGGGTTTATCCCTACGAAAATCGAAACAAATAATTTTACGGAAAAACCGCATATTGCATCAAATTTTGAAATTTTAACATTTCGAGATTACTTTACGAGCTTTCTAAAATAAAAAAGCGGACATTCCTTATCAGAATATCCGCTTTTTTTAGTTGAATGGGACGCTTATTTACTGTAAAGAAGAGATTCGGCTGTCTCGAAATCCACGGTGCCGTCGTCGTTAATGAAGTATTTGATAATGGCTTCGCCCCAAAGATCGGTATTGTTAAAATCAACAATAATCCAACGGTGATTTAGAACTTTAACCTTATTAATCAAAAACTTCTTTCCGTCGATGGGTTCGTAACCGGTGTACGGATTTCCTGTTGGCTTGTCGTTGTATGAAATCAATTGCTCTTTTACAAACGGAATTAACTTTTCGGGCGCGATGAAACTACCGTCGGGTTTTTCAAAATAATTCTGTGCGTTTTGATTAAATTCAAGGGAAAAGTAATTAGACTCCGCCGATGCTTCCTCCAATTTTTTGATTTTCTCCGACGAACGCTTATTTACTTTCGTAAGCTGGTCTTGGTTAAATTTTACTTGTTTCGACAGAAAAACATAAGTAAACACGTTGAACAAAAGTGCTAAAATAAATAAGTACAAAAAGATGGATTTCTTCATAGAATTTCAATTTCAAGGTTGTCGTATGCTAATTCAATATTTTCTGGTAATGCTTTTGATACACTTTCGTGGAAACCCAAATGGTGGCTAATATGGGTGAAATACGTTTTCTTTGGGCGTAATTGCTTAATGATTGCAAGCGCTTCGTCGATATTTAAGTGTGTAGCATGCGGTTCGAAACGCAAAGCATTGATAATAAGCACGTCGAGATCTAACAATTGGTTTAGCGCTTCCGCGGAAAGTGTTTTTACGTCGGTCATGTACGCTACTTTTCCAAATCGGAATCCCAAAATGGGCAAATTTCCGTGTTTGGCCTCAATCGGAAGGATTTCAATGTCGCCAACAACAAACGCTTTTCCAGCTTCAATGATATTTACTTGAACTTCTGGCGCACCGGGATAGCGGTTTTCTTCATCAAAAATATAGGCAAAACGCGAGCGTAAATTTTGATGTACTGCCTCAGAAACGTATATAGGCAATGCGCCTTTCGACAGCGAAAACGGACGAATATCGTCGAGTCCGGCGGTATGATCGGCATGTTCGTGCGTGAATAAAATGGCGTCTAGTTTTGCTGTTTGCGAACGAAGCATTTGTTGGCGAAAATCCGGCCCACAATCGATTACCAAAGTCGTTGTCTCCGATTGAACGCGAATCGATACACGCAAACGCTTGTCTCGAAAATCGTCGCTTAAGCAAACAGGATGCGTGCTTCCAATGACTGGAATGCCTTGCGAAGTTCCGGTTCCTAAAAAATAAACGTCTAATTTCGGATTCATGAACGGCAAAGTTATTAATCTGTTTCCGTTTTGGCACGAATTATGCGCATTAGTTATTGCTAATTAAATGCTAACTTTCACCCAAAATAGCAGCAAACGCCAAGCTTTTGTTTTAATTTTGTGATAAATCGTTACAGAAATGGACACCGGAATAAAGTTAAAAGGAGATAAAGTCATTGAACAAGTACCGTCTATTAAAGACAAGGCACTGCGAATCAACTTAAACGAGAACATATACGGAACTTTTGCAGAAATCGGTGCCGGC
>JAIXTU010000344.1 GCA_027483785.1 Flavobacterium sp. | reverse complement strand
TGGGATTACTACAAGAGGTAACTGCGCAATTATATTTGCTAAATCCTCTAGGAAGCACTCTCGTAAAATTTTATTTGTTCTCAAAAATCCGAAAGGAGGTTTGCTTTTTCTTATATCTGTTTCGTGCAGAACTACTTGATCGTGACCAAAATACTTGAATTTAAACCTTTGAAGTGCCGGAACTGCGCTATCGATGTACTGATCGATACGGAAAATACAAAAGGTCAGCACAAAGATTGGATAATCCGTGTTGATACTATCGAGACTGTGGTCTCCAGATTCATCTACATAGATTATAAAATCACCTTTCTTCAAAACTGTAGTTTTACGTACGCAATACGTTTGATTTAAGTGGGCACAACTGCCGTTTGAACTTCTAATTCATGTAGTTAACCCATACGTTTTTACGCTAGAAGGTATTTAGGTGGTTTGGCCATTAAGTTTAATTAAAGAACTTTCCAAATGCATAACCAACACTAATGCCTGCAAAACGTTGTTTATTAACTTCTTTGTATTGAATTTCAAAATTGATTGACGGTTTATCGTCCTTGTCTTTTAACGAAATTGGAATGCCCAATTTCCAATTATTTCCATGCAATTCACCACCAATATTCTCAAGTGAAACACTAGCGCCTATGATGTCATTAAACGGAAAAAAAACAATTTCCCCCTTAAAACTATGAGCAAAAGTCTCTTTATATGTCCCAACATAAGCATCAACTGTGTTTGTTGTTGTTTGGTTTGAACTACCTTGATTTTGTATGGTTTCAAATTTGTAGGCAGTTAGTTCTTTTGTCAATATATTGTTTGTGTTGAATGCTCCAACGGCTACTGTTGTGTAGAGCATCATTTTATTAGACCACTTTTGCATTCGCGTTGCTGAAAAACTTGATCTAAAATTGTAAAATCGTTCGGGCGAAGTGGTACTGTTAGCAACAGCTGGCGAAATACTATACTCTTTATCTCTTAATGGAATGTAAGTCTCAATGGTTATCCAGCTTGCAACTATAGAACTATACAATTTGTTTTCGTTAATAAATTTTTCTTCATCTTTAGCAATATTTTCATATTGGGTATAGTATTCGTTATCAATAAGTTCTTGCTTTTCACTTTGACTTAAATTAGTTGCATATTTTAATTTCGCTTCCAAAGCAGTATTTTCATCATCACTATCAGCCATACTATACTTCTTCAAATCTTCCTTGTATTTCTTTTTTAAATAGGTTTCTCGGTAATTATTTATGATTTGACGGTGATCGCTAACATACTTAATCTTTGCTGGAATTAAGTATGTATACTTCAAATTAACTCCCAATTCAGGATTGATTTGATTATCAACAGCTAGTTTTGAAAAATTATTCTCGGCATTGCTTTTTAAACCGATATTTCCGATATGGATTAAGCGATCAATACTTCTTTTTCTAAACATAAAATTGTAGCCCACAAACAAGCTTCCGTCGCCTGATTCTAGTATGGCATAATAATTTTGCAAAGAAATATCTTTAGAACTTGACAAATAATTACTGATATTGTTAGCAATAAACATATTCATCATTTTAGGATTGTAAGTAAACTTGTCTACTTTTTCTTGCAATTCGTTACGTTCTTCCAAGTTAAGGTCTGCTATTGGTCGTGCCCTGAGATTTCTTGCTCTTTCCGTTACCACTAAATCGCTCGTGTATCTTTCAAAAGCCGCCGCGATGCTATAAACTTTTTTCTGCGCTAAAACGCACGTTACATTCAAAACCAATATAAGCGAAACGAATTTTATAGTACTTGTTTTCATACACTTATTGTTTTTTAATTAGATCTAATAAATGTAAGTCTATTTTAACAATAACGAATACATAAAACACTACTTTTTTAACAGTTCGAGCCCAGTTAAACAAACATTTGCTGCAACAAACCTTTTTTATACTGTGTGGTTTGCTCTATTTGCTTTGAAACTTGGTTTAATTGCTCATCAATAGCCGAAAGGAAATTGGCGATTTTGGTTTGTTCTTTCATGCATGGAATTTGAATATCTAAGTTTTTCATATCCGAACCGTACAAATGGTAAACAGTTGAACCTGAAACTAACTTCATTACTTTCTCTCTATTGATATGTACATAGTACGCAAAAAAAAGCCCATCTAAAACTACTTTTTTCTGTCTTATAACTAGTATGTCACCTCCAAGTATTACGTTATCTTCACGCAAACAACTTGCTGTTGCTAAACCATTTGGAGTAACATCAGATGTTGGCATAAGAACATCATTCGATTTAGAAAAAAAAACGTTTTCATCAATGCTTGTTCTACTTTCTACTTCATTTATAAGTTCGCTGTATTTCGTAAATAACTCACCATAGTGTACGCATTTAAATTTACCATCAACTACAATCGCATTTTTTGGTAGACCTTTGCCTTTGTAAAAATCTGCTATCTGCCCTAGTCTCTTCTCTTCCCACTCCGCAAAATCATTTCCGTTATCGTCTTTAAATCGTATCTCCTGATTAAAGATTTTTTGCATAACGCCTTTTTTGTATTGTTCTAGTAGGTTTTTCTTTTGCGTTAATTGGTTGAGTTTGGTGTCAATTTCAGTTAAAAATGAAGCGATTTTGGTTTGTTCTTCTAATGAAGGTTTTTTAAATGATGTAGATTTTAAGATGTTATTGTATAATCTTTGTATTGTACCTCCCTCAGTATTAAATTTAACTATTTGAAAAATAAAGAACAGGAATTGATTTAAAACTTTACTGTTATCATTGTCAATCCATACAATATTTGAATCCTGAAAATAAGCATCTGAACCATCATAAATAACAGTTCTTCCAATTGTGCCCGCGGCAGAAATTAAAATGTCACCTTTTTTAGGATATGAAAACTTATTTTTGAATTCTAGAAATAGCTCTCTAGGTATAAAAGCGTCGGCGTTCTTTCCAAATGAACCAATTTTAAAAAACGGAATTTCTCCACTAACAGTTGTTTGCTCATTAAAAATCCTCTTGCACATTTTTACTGTGCCAATTTCACCAATGGTTGTTCTTTCCCAATCACCTAAAAACTCAGGAAACCGCAATTTGGGTTGTAGTACTTGCATATTAAAAAGGTGTTTTAATATTGAGTTGTTGGCAAAAATCGGCAATGAGGGTATCCGTGTTTTTCATTTCAGCGTTTAAGGCTTGTAACTCGCTGGCGAGGGCATCAATATCAATAACCTCAGCTTCTTCAAACGTATCTACATAACGCGGAATGTTAAGGTTGTAATCGTTGGCTGCAATTTCTTCTAATGTTACTACTTTGCTGTATTTTTCAATCGTTGTACGGTCTCGGTATGTGTCAACAATCTTATCAATATGTTCGTTGTTTAAGGCGTTTTTGTTGCCTACTTTATCAAAATCGTTTGAAGCATCAATAAATAAAATATTATCGTCGTTTTTTCGGCATTTACTCAATACCAGTATGCACGTGGGTATTCCTGTGCCGTAAAATATATTTGAAGGCAAACCAATAACAGCATCTAAATAATTCAGTTCTTTTATTAAATACGCTCTTATCGTTGCCTCTGATGAACCGCGAAACAACACACCGTGAGGTAACACACACGCCATAGTTCCGTTATCGGCTAAATGGTAAATCATGTGCTGTAAAAATGCGAAATCGGCTTTGCTGCTCGGTGCTAACTTACCGAACTGGCTAAAACGCTCATCGGTTTCGTTAAGTGGGTTTTCTTTCCCTTTCCATTTGGCTGAAAACGGCGGGTTTGCAACAATGGCTTCGAAACGTAAATCTATATGTTGCGGGTGTTCTAAGGTGTCGTCTTGTTTTAGGTCGAAATCGCGATAATGCACATCGTGTAAAATCATATTCATTCGCGCTAAATTGTATGTAGTTCGGTTTAACTCCTGACCGTAGAATTCGTCAACCTCAACTTCGCGTTTAACGCGTAACAGTAACGAACCCGAACCGCACGTTGGGTCGTACACGTTTTTGATGCGTTTTTTACCTGTAGTTACAATCTTCGCGAGAATTTTAGAAACCTGCTGCGGTGTGTAAAATTCGCCTGCCTTTTTGCCTGCACCGCTTGCAAATTCAGAAATCAAATACTCGTATGCGTCGCCCAATACATCGGAGTCGGCGTCCTGTAGCGCGAAATCAATCCGATCTAAATGAAACAATACTTTAGCAATTAGGCTGTTTCTCGCTTCAACCGTTCGTCCTAATTTGGTACTGCTTAAATCTAAATCTTCAAAGAGTTTATTGAAATCTTCTTCGCTTTCAGTACCCATGGTACTTTGTTCAATGCTAACCAAAATACTTTCTAGGTCTTCCAAAATGAAATTGCTTTCGTTTTCGGTGTTTGCGTTGCCTTTTTTTGCGATGTAACCAAACAATTCATTTGGTTTTAAAAAGTACCCTAATTTTTGTAGTGATTCGTCTTTGATGGCTTCTATATCGCTTTCATCCACTAAGTTTACATAATCTTTTACGAGTTCAGTTTCCAGTAATTTATTTGCAAATAGATACTGTTTTTCTGAAAGATATTTGTAGAAAATGAAACCTAGAATATAATCCCGAAATTCGTCGGCATCCATCTTACCGCGTAATTCATTTGCGATGTTCCACAGTTGCGTTTCGAGTAGTTTTTTTTGTTCTTCTGACATTGATAATTGAGGCTATTTTTTGCTTGCTAAATATAGATAACCTCAAACAAATATGTAAACAAAATAAACCAGACGATTTTAAATGAAAATAACTAGAAGGTTAAACTGTAAGAACCCTTAAAAACAAACTGTTTAAAAGTAGAAAAATCCTCCTTTACCAATAAAATCATAAAACACTTCTTTACCTAAAATCGAACATAAAAATGTAGTAATTTTAGTACAAGATTCGAGCGCATAAGCTCAGTAAAGTAATGCGCTATGAATCTAATAGTTACTAGAATTTCCTAATTACAACACAACGATTTTGTTTTTACAAAAGTCCAAAATCAGCACGAAGTCTTCCGCAGCGAGAGTCTTCCTAATCCAATCATTCCATGGTTCAGAACTACAAGTATATTAGTCCGTTTAAGGTTTTAATCGCTTTCCAAAAAATAATTGAAGGTTTAGAACAAATTGCGGTAACCGATGTGAGCTACAGAGCCAATTATGCGAAAGCGCTACTGAATCAGATTAAAGATAAACCTGAGTTTCGAGTAGGAATCGACGAGCTCGATTTCATTGAAAAAAATCAAGAACTCATTCATTATTTGTTGGCCGACCTATTCCCTACTGCGCTCACTAACAATGAGATAAAAGCAGCGACAATTCCTTTTTACGATTTCACTTTCAACTATTCGCAACGATTCAAAAAGATCCTAAACGACGTGGAAGCCTCGTTCGATCTCAGTATCCGAAATATGGATGAGCACCAGTTCTTTATCATGAATTGCACGCTCATTTTAAACTTTTACTTCCATCAAAACATCGATTTTGGAAAACCAATTTTTTACGATATTCCCGACAAAAACGGCATTCTAAAACACTATCGAATTTTATATAACGTTGATTTTCTGGAGATTTTTCCCACAGATAATGCCAAATTCCTCAATCAAACCGAAATCGATGAATTGGTCGACAACTACGATAATTTAGATTTATGGAAAAAAGCTTTTCCAGAGCATTCTTGGATTTTAAAAGGATTTGCCATTGTTTCTTTAGTTGACGTTACGGTAGAAAGTGCCGTCTCTAATCTGAAATCGAATTTGCTTAAATCGGATACCGAAAAAGCGGAATTAGGCGAGAGTTTTGAATCTATATTCAGATCGGTTTTCAAAATACCTGATTTACGTATTGGATTTACTTTTTACGATGAAGAAGAAGATTTATTTCTAAAACCACCTTTTAACGACGAGAAACTCCACAGCTATATACTGCTCGACGAACAAGAAGCCGATTGTAAAAACGCACTTTGCGGCTGTTCGTATGAACATTTGATCGAAGATAAAAAACCATTCGTTATTCCTAATGTTGCCGAATACGCCGCGGAACAAGACAATGTAAACTTCGCGACTCATCTTATCAATCAAGGAGTTCAAAGCTTTTTGATCGCACCAGTAATCAAAGACAAGAAACTCTTGGGATTACTCGAACTAGCTTCTGCAACCGGTCGTGCGCTAAACTCGGTTAACGCAAACAAGTTGGAACTCATCTTGCCCTACTTGTCGGATACCATTGAAAAAAACAACAACGACATGATGAATCAGCTTGAGGCTATTATTCAAAAAGAATATACTTCGATTCACAAAAGTGTCTATTGGAAATTTAAAAAAGAAGCTAAGAATTACTACTATTCGAGTAGCGCTCGAGAGGATTATAACTTTAAAGAAATCGTTTTTAAAGAAGTATATCCGCTTTATGGACAAATCGACATCAAAGGATCGTCGGAGAATCGAATCAGTGCTATTGTTGCCGACTTAAAGGCACAGATTAATCAGATTATTGAAATTCTGGATGTGATAAACGCCGACCGGAAAATCAGCATCATCGAAAAGAAACAGTTCGAATTGACCAGCTTTTTAGAAGAACTCGAGCAGCCTTTTAAAAGTGAATTAGAACAAATCATTCATCACTACATTGAAACCGAAATTCATATATTTTTACAGAATTCGGCTTCAAATCCAGAGATAAAAAGTCGGATCGAAGCGTATTTCGAGAAAATCGACGAAAAAACGGGAATCTTCTATCAAACTCGGAAAGATTTTGAAGATGCCATAATGAGCATCAACAAAAAAATGGCAGCCATTTTAGATGCCAAACAAGAACAAGCCCAAGCCATTTTTCCGCATTATTACGAACGTTTTAAAACCGATGGCGTTGAACACAATTTGTATATCGGCGCTTCGATCGAGCCTAACCAAGAATATAACGACATGTATCTGCAAAATCTTAGGTTGTGGCAACTCGAAACGCTCTGCGAAATGGAACTAGAACATCACAAGTTAAAAAGTACATTGCCATATAGTTTAGACGTAACGTCGCTGATTCTAGTCTTTAGTTCGCCGATTTCAGTACGCTTTAGAATGGATGAAAAACGCTTTGACGTTGATGGATCTTATAATGCACGCTACGAAGTGGTTAAAAAGCGAATCGACAAAGCGTACGTAAAAAATTCGAATGAGCGAATTACCCAAAAAGAGAAAATCACGATTGTATATTCAAACGCTTCCGAAGAAAAAGAATACATCAAATACATCAAATATTTACAGCACAAAAATATTCTTGAAGCCGACATTGAAAAATTAGAAGTCGAAGATTTACAAGCTGTTACAGGTTTAAAAGCACTACGCGTTAAAGTAAAACACCAAGAAAATACGCTCGTTCAAGAAGCCGAAGTCTTTGTAACTAACTTGCTTAAAGAACGTCTGGACTCTAAATTCTCCTATCACAATTTAG
>JAIXTU010000330.1 GCA_027483785.1 Flavobacterium sp. | reverse complement strand
TTTGGCTAGCGTAATACGTGGTGCCATCAATTATAGCGGTAGTTTCAGGCAAAACAGTGGTGCTGTTGTAAGATGCATACCATTTTACATTTGTTCCCGTAACGCTTAAGCTGCCTAATGTGGCATTACCGCTGTAAACTTGTGTATTTAGACCTGCAGGTTTGGAAGGTAAACCTACGATGTTAACAGCAACTCCTACGCGAGAACTTTCGCAATCTAGAGAGGTTTGTGTAACGAAATAAGTGCCAAAAGACAATTTGGTCGAGGCACTCAGCGGACTGCCACCTGAAGAATTTTGATACCATTTAAGATTCGTTCCTGTTGCAACTAAATTCGCCACTGTTGAACCATGGCAAACATTCTGTGTGCTTGTGGCAGTTGGTGGAGGCGAAATAGCACCAGCCACTATTATTGCCGAGCCAATCATGGTATTAGTGCATTCAATATTTATGCGACCCGCTTCTACAGTATATGTACCCGGTGTGTTAAAAGAACCAAAATTCAGTTGATAACCAGTACCATTAACAGCTTGCCCGATGATTACGTCGTTTCTTTTCAAATAGTATTGAACAAATCGCTGACTTCCTGCGAGCGTAATTTGAAAACTTGAACCTGCGCCACAAGTTGTACCACCGCCTGTAATGTTGAACGCCGTTGGTGTGAAACAAGTGTCGGTTATAATGCTTCCAAAATTAGTCCAAACCGGTGCGGTTGTATAACTTAAAAAGCCAGCAGACGGAACGGATAGAGTAGCATTTTGATAATTTATTCCTTCGAAAATAGTCGAGTTTATACTCAGTGGAAGCTCCTTATGACAATTTACAGTAGTTAACGCAGTGCAATAAGCGAAAGCGGACTCTTCGATGTTTGTTATTGTTGACGGTATGTCTATTGTATGTAAACTCGTACAATATGTAAATGCGACAGACCCAATGGTTGTAACTCCTTCGGGTATTTGAATATATTGCAAAGATTGGCAAAAATAAAAGCTCTGTGATCCAATAGATGTAACAGTTTGCGGAATAACAGCAGAAAATAAATTAGCACAATTGTTAAAAGTACCCTCTGGAATCGATGTAATGGAATTAGGTAAAGAGGCGTTGGTTAAGCTTGTGCAACTATCAAAGCAAAATGTTCCCATAGAAGTAATGGTGTCTGGTAATTGCATACTATAAAGATTAGTACAATATAAAAATACTGAATCTCCTATTGATGTTATTGTATTCGGAAAAGAAAGCTCTGAAATGTTAGTATAGGCAAATGCATAATTACCAATAGATGTTACAGTGTAAAAATCACCATTATATTCTACAGTTTCAGGAATATTGTAGTAATCGCCACCAAAATAATTAGAAAATTCGACAGTTAACGTGGGGCTGTAACTGGTAATGGTATAAGCGGCTTCGTCTGTGTATATTTCCTGCGAAAAGCAAACACCCAAATTCCCAAAAACAAAAAGGAAAAATAATAATCGTTTTAACATCAGTTGGTATTTTTCGCAACTTAGGTCAAACAGTAAACTTTAAAAGGAATGGTGAAATAGAAATCAGCAGAAAATCAAATGCGTACAGCAAAAAATCTCATCTAAATAGCAAAAACTCCAAATCAATTCTTGGCCTACAGCATCACACAGCTGCTTATTATATTCCAAAAATAATGTTAAAAAAAACAACTTTTAACGTGTCGGGACGAACGACACGTTTTTGTATGTGAACGACTCAATGACGCAAAATAGATTTTGCCTCAGCAGCGTATTTTCTGGAAATAGGTATCTCGCGATCAGAAATAAACAAGGTATTTCGCGACGATTTAGTAACCATTTCTTTATTGACGATAAACGAACGATGCACACGCGTAAACCGTGGCGAATTTACCTGCTGTAAAAACCACTCCAACGAATTACGCAAGGTGTATTTGTTCGATCTACAATAAATATCAATGTAGTTCTTATCGCTTTCCACATATAAAATAGAATTCAAGTACACTTTTACCTCTTTGTAGCCCTCTTTGATGCTGATAAACGAGTCTTCGCGGGTGTTTTTTAAGGCAATACTTACTGCAGCTAATATGTCGGTTTCTTTAAACGGCTTGGTAATATAGGCTTCCGGTTTGCACTGCAGGGCGTTACGCAAAATCTCCGTGTCCGATTGTGCAGTCACGAAAATAAACGGAATTTGCCACTCGTCGTGAATCTTGCGCGCAATTTCAATGCCGTCTAAATCTTCCTTCATCCGAATATCTAAAAGAATTAAATCGGGCTCAAAGCTTTCAATAGCTTGAAACGCACTGCTTTTATCGTTCGCAAAACGAATACGCGAAAACGACAAATCTTCAAGGATTCCCTTCAAATGTTCGGCAATGATGCGCTGATCTTCAACAATAAGTATTTTGGCGTCGGTCATTAATTTTGGCAGTAAATCGCAAATCTAAATAAATTAAGTTTTGCGAAACAGAATTGTTAAAAACCTTTCAAAAAATTAATTCATTTAGCGAAAAGTCTGAGAATCCCTACAACAAGCGCTGTGTTTTTCAGAACTTACTCCAACAAATCCGGGCGTCGGTTTTTGGTGTGTTCAAAGGCTTTTTCCTCGCGCCATTGCTCAATTTTGGCGAAGTGCCCGCTCAATAAAACCTCCGGAACTTTCCAACCTTTATAGTCGGCCGGACGTGTATAAACCGGTGGTGCCAGCAAATTGTCTTGGAAACTGTCGGTTAATGCCGAAGTCTCATCGGAAAGTACGCCCGGTATGAGTCTGATTAAAGCGTCGCATAAAATTACGGCACCCAATTCGCCGCCGCTCAGCACGTAGTCGCCAATGGATATTTCTCGGGTAATCAGGTGGTCGCGCACACGTTGATCCACGCCTTTGTAATGTCCGCAAAGAATGATGATGTTTTTTAAAAGCGACATCGAATTCGCCATTTTTTGGTTCAGCGTTTCGCCGTCGGGCGTCATGTAAATAATTTCGTCGTAGTGGCGTTCGCTTTTCAGTTTTGCTATGCAATCGTCTATGGGTTGAATTTGCATAACCATGCCTGCGCCGCCGCCAAATGGGTAATCGTCAACGCTTTTTTGTTTGTTGGTGGTATAGTCGCGCAGGTTATGAAAATGCACTTCTACCAAACCTTTTTCGATGGCGCGTTTCATAATACTTCCCTCAAACGGACTCCGCATCAGGTCGGGCAAAATCGTAATGATATCAATTCTCATAAGCGTTCAAATCGCTGCAAAAGTACAGTTTTTTGTACTGCTAATTTTTGTTTGTAGCTATTCCCGCTTTCCGCTGTAGTCCTCAAAAAATACGGCACGTTCACACGGCCTGTTGTGGCGACGCAAGGAGCCCACAACAGTCGCGGTTCACGTAGCCGTATTTTTTTCCGGGCTGCCGCTTCACCCGAGGCGACAGCCGAATTGTCCGAAGGAAATCGGGGCTAGGGCATCCGTTACTAACGTTTAGTGGAAAAATACCTATAAGTAGGTAGTTTTGGGTGGCGGGAAATGGTTAACTTAGCGAAGTTTGAATTTAAACACTAATGCAAAAAGCGAAACGAGTGTACAATTTAACATATTAAAAATGCGCATAAATTTTTTGACGCAAGGTTTTGTAATTGATTAATCTACGAGTGTTTTTGAAAATTGGAATGATGAAAGGAACTTCGCCAATTGTCTAGTTAGCGGCAACTCTAAGAAACCATGTAAATTGCAGTAGGACGTTCATATTCTTTTATTCCTTTTTCGCCTTGACCTTCAGTTGTCCAATCTGTAACGCTACCTTTGTTTATCGTTTCACATTCGACAATATACATAACTTGACAGCCCATAATTATCATTTCGCCAATCTCTATAAACCAGTTGGCGTGCGAACGATTAGGAATAAATCCAAGTGTTTTGCCAGCTTCGTGAACTGCTTTTAATGTTCCGTGAACGCCTCTATATGAACGTCCATCTTTTCCGTAAAACCAACCTTGTGTGGTAACTAAAACTTTTTTGTTAATGAAATTTTGCATATTACTTTGATTTGTGAAGAAGAGCAGCCGCTAACAAGTGCTATACAATATGGCGGCTGACGTGCTTCGATTAAACATTTATTTTAACTTCAACTTTGGTGCTTTGTATTAAGTTTAGTGGTAGAAATCCGCCACATCGTATAGCACCGATACGTTATGCCTCATTGTAGGACGACCGTGCAAACCGACAAACTTCGACAAAAAACTAAACAGCCGACCGCATATTTTAGCACATTTGGTTGCCCAACACACAGGCGACCGCTTCGCAACCAAAAGAGCTAAATTTTCCCACCCACGTCAATGTGAATAAAAACTTGTGGACTACTTTTGACCAAAAGAAAATATTGCCTATTTTTGGACACAAACTGACCAAATGATAGTCATGAAAAAACATACAACTTTCGGAGAACATCTCAGGAAACTGAGAGAAATAAATGGCTTGACATTACGTGAAGTTGCTACAAGTTTATCTCTTGACACTTCTCTACTTGCAAAAATTGAACGCAATGAAAGACAGCCAACACGACAACTAATAAAACAACTTGCTGACTTTTTTAAAGTAGATGAAAAAGAATTGGTTGATGAATTTCTTAGCGACCAAATCGTTTATAAAATCTTGAACGAAGAAACGGATTTAAATATTTTGAAGGTCGCTGAAAGCAAAATTAAATATCTAAAAACTCATAATGACTAAATACAACAGAAATATAACGGAACTTAAAATAAAGGCTGCAATGTGGTGGCCCGAAGAATTAAAAACAAAAAATGCTTTAGCTAATGTTCTTCCTTTGCTTCTCAAAACGCAAGATGACTTTTTACATCTTATCGTTTTAAGTAAAAATGACCCATTTCAGCTTTTTGATTTAATAAAGGTTGCTAAATATCCAGCTAATCTTTTTCTAAAACATTTAGCTGTTTTGTCAGATTATGGAGGCGAACCAATTCAACGTTTAGGTCGTTCTTTCAAAGACATTTTTCCAAAAGGAAAAGGTGCAAATGGAAAATACTATTTCGATTTCATTTGGAAAGAAACGCAATTTAGATACGAGTTTAAAGCTTTACCTGTTAATGGACTAAACAGCAAAAAGCTGTTCATTGATGGTTCAGGATTAATTGTAGAAAAAGAATTAGACGATTTAACGTGCGATATGATTGCACTTTTATTGTTTGCTTCTACTTCTGATTATGCTGAACACGCTGGCTTAACTGCTTGCGAAATTGGAACTATGCTTGGCGATGAAGATGTGTTAACAAAATTCGTAAAGCAGAGATATATAATTGTTAGTAAACAAACAAGCGGAGCAACCGCAAACAGTTTAGGTCAATTAGCTCAAACAGAAATAGTAAGTTTTCTTGCCAAAGAACTTGGCGACAAATATAAAATCATTCGCAACGGTTATATAACAATAGACGGTTATGATAAGAAAGGCGGAATGCCTTTCGACTTAGTCGTAGAAAAAGGAAAGAAAAAAGTTGGAATAGAAGTTAGCTTCCAAGTTACCACAAATAGCACCATAGAAAGAAAAGCAGGACAAGCAGCCGACCGTCAGGCACTAGTTCACAAAAACGGTTATCACATTGCTTATGTTCTTGACGGTGCTGGAAATTTTCAACGTTCATCTGCAATTTCTACAATTTGTAATCACAGCGATTGCACAGTAGCCTACACTCTTGCAGAATTTAAAGTATTGTCTAACTGGATAAAAAGTGTGCTATGATAAAATTCATTGATTTATTCGCTGGAACTGGTGGCATTCGTTTAGGTTTTGAACAGGCTTGTAAAAAGTTTAATTTAAAAACAGAATGTGTGTTTTCATCAGAAATTGATAAGAATGCTTGTGCATCTTATGAATTGAACTTTGGACACAACCCGTTTTCAGATGTTACAAAAGTTGAGGAATTACCACCTTTTGATTTTATGTTAGCAGGGTTTCCTTGTCAATCATTTTCGTATGCTGGAAAACGCAGAGGATTTGGAGAAACGAGAGGAACACTCTTTTTTGAAGTAGAAAGACTACTTGCTAAATACAAACCTAAAGGCTTTTTGTTAGAAAATGTTAGGGGACTAACAACACACGATGAAGGACGAACTTTTGAAACAATTATCCATAGTTTAAAAAATCTTGGTTACAGTGTAAATTATCTTTTATTGAACAGTAGCAATTTTGGAGTTCCTCAAAACAGAGTGAGAATTTACATTCTTGGAACGTTGGAAGAACCAATAAAAATGAAACTTCATTCTGACGTTGGTGCTTCCGACTCACATAAATTTAAAGAACAAAACGGACAGACCTCACTTTTTTCAGAACCGAAAACGAT
>JAIXTU010000351.1 GCA_027483785.1 Flavobacterium sp. | reverse complement strand
ATGGTTGTTTTTAACTTGTGGCTCATTCCCATTTACGGCATTAGTGGTGCGGCTTTAGCAACATTATTAAGTGTGGCCATTTACAATACAGTAAAGCTGTTGTTCGTGGTAAATAAGCTAAAAATGGCTCCGTTTTCAAAAGCAACGGTAAGCAGTTTTATACTCATCGCGGCTATTTATGCCCTCTTTTTTTGGTGGGAGTTCCCGTTTCATCCCGCAGTGAACATTCTTTGTAAATCGGCACTTATAACTTGCATCTACGTTTTCGCAGTTTTGAAATTGCAAATATCTCCCGAAATCAACGTTGCATTCCACAGTTTTTTAAAGAAGTTTAGAAAGTAATTTTTTTTGGGCAATACGCGGCAAAATTGCATTTTCATCTAAAAGCAAACCGCCGCGCCCGGGCTGTCCGCTGTATCTTTTGTTCGGCCGAAAGGCACTCACAAAAGGATGACGCTTCCATCCCTATTGCGAAATAACGTCTTTGAAAAACGTTTGGCTTTCCCGAAAAATCAACGCAATAATTTACAAAATCAACGTTATGAAAACGGAAAGAAAAAGAAACGCTCGTGTTTTTGCTCGTTGAAATCATCCAGCGAGCTTCTTCGCTAAAAACGCAACCATCGTACGCAATTTAACTACCTTTGATAGTAGATTTTGATTGCAAACCTTACAACTATAGTTTTGAAACCGTTCATCTCATATATCAGTTTTTTACTCCTCGTTTTTTCTTCTGCGAAAGCACAAGAACAAATCGACTTTTATTTCAAAACCGGAAAAGCCACTTTCGAACCCGTCGAACAAAACCGACTCGAACAATTCATCCTAAAAAATACTACTTCTAAAATCATATCCATCAGTGGTTTTACAGATGAAATTGGTTCGGCGCAAGCCAACAACAAACTGGCAAAAGCACGCGTGCAAACCGTAGTCGATATTTTAAATAATCGAATTCTAACACGAACCGATTTCAGAACCAATAACTTTGGAGAAAAGTTCGCAAAAGGTCTAGGCGAAAATGCCCTCAACCGAAAAGTTTCCATTCTATACCTAAAAGAAGCCGACATCCCTCGTGAAGAAGAAATTTTAGGTCTAAAACTAAAATCACCAGAACCAATTGCTCCGGTTGTTCCCACTCCAACACCTAAATTCCCGGAAGTCCTTCGTTTTAAAAATATCGATGGTTCAGTAAGCGAGTTTTCGCTCGATACATTAGCTATGAAAAGCATTTACGAAGCACGAGTAGGAGAGAAGCTTAAACTGAAAAATCTAGAATTTAAAATTAACACCTTTATCATCGAGCCGCGATCACATGGGGCATTGTATGAATTGTTAACCGTGATGCAAGCCAAACCAAGTTTGAAAATTCAAATTCAAGGTCATATTTGTTGCATGCCCAACGATGCGCGCGACCTTTCTACACAACGCGCGAAAGCAATATCTAATTTTTTGCAAATGAACGGCATAGATAAATCGCGTTTGGCTTACAAGGGCCTTGGTGTCACGCAACCCATCTATCCAATTCCGGAAAAAAACGAAGAAGAACGCGCCGCAAATCGTAGAGTTGAATTTGAAATTTTAGCAAACTAATGAAACTGTTTTATTACCTGCTTTTTTTCTGCGGAAGCTGCATGGCACAGGAAATCGACATTTATTTCGATTTCAATAAATACGATATTAACATGCAGGCGCGACAAACACTACAGTTTTTTACGCAATCGCACAAAGACGCAATAATTGTCGAGCTTAGGGGTTATTGCGATCATGTGGGCAGCGATGCTTACAACGACACGCTAGCCATGAAACGCATTCGAGCAGTACAAAATATGCTGCGCGAACTTCAATTCAACGTTCCTGATAAAACTACGATAAAATCCTACGGCGAACGTTTTGAACAATTACCGGAACAAAGTGCCAACCGCAAGGTAAGTGTCGTTTATAAACTTCCCGAAAAAGTCGCTGTAATGTCGGAATTATCAGAATTTCGAAAGTCAACACTCAACGCAAAAGTCGGCGATATCATCAAGCTTCCGGACATGAATTTCTTCAACAACAGCGCAAAAATGTTACCAAAATCGGTTCCTACCCTGGAAGAATTGCTGTGTATTTTAGAAGAAAATCCGAATTTATACATCGAAATCCAAGGTCATATTTGCTGTCAGAGAGAACGCGATGTAAACGACGTTTCAACAGCCCGAGCTCGTGCCGTTTTCAATTACCTAATTCAAAAAGGAATCAATCGAAAACGACTAACCTATAAGGGCTACGGCGTTAGCAATCCTATTCATAAAATACCCGAAAAATCTGAACTGGAGGAAGAAGAAAATCGACGTGTAGAAATCAGAATTGTCAAGATCTAACAAAAAAGCCGCTCAAAAAGCGGCTTTAGTTTTTATTTTTCTAACATACTCTTCTTTTTTTCGAGTACGCTTTGCTTCGGCTTTGGCGGAATAACTTCTCCTTTTATCTTCAAGGCTATAATGCCTCCATCGTAATTTACTGCATTCGATTCTACAGTAATTGTTTTCCGAATCGGCCCGGGATTCATGTTATACTTTACTTGAATTTTATCTGATTTTCCCGGTAAAATTGGGTCGGTAGGCTTCGTCGGAACGGTACAACCACAGGTCGACTTCACATTTGTAATAATCAATGGCTGATCACCAGTATTGGTGAATACAAATGTTCGAATACCGTTGTCGGTTTCTTTCGAAACTTCGCCGTAATCAATTGTATTGTCTTTGGCTTCAAATTCAATTATCGGCCCTTTTTGCGCCATACCTGCTACAGCAAAAAGCAGTACGAGTAAAGTTGAGGTAAAGTGCTTCATCTTTTATTTTTTTGTGTCGTAAATGTAAAAGTTCTTCCGCTATTTGTATCGATTAAGAGTTAAAATTTTATTCTTAAAATCGTACTTTTGCCACTTCCAAAAATCAGACCACAAAATCTGATTCAAGAAAAAATTGCCTTGTTTTGATTGTGTTCAAGCCCAATATGTCTCTGTAAGTGACTCATAGCTTGTTCTTTCATTAAAACTGGCATTAGTAAAGTTTATTTCGCGAAAACAAATTTAGTTTATGTCTGCATTAGCAACTCAGTTCGACGCCGCTTCAATCGAAGAAAAATGGTACCAGTATTGGATGGAAAACGGTTATTTCAACTCTGTGCCCGATCACAGAAAAGCCTATACCATTGTGATACCACCACCAAACGTGACTGGCGTGTTGCACATGGGACATATGCTAAACAATACAATCCAAGACGTACTCATCCGACGTGCACGTTTGAAGGGTTTTAACGCTTGTTGGGTGCCGGGAACCGATCACGCATCGATTGCAACCGAAGCAAAAGTGGTTGCCAAACTGAAATCCGAAGGAATTAACAAAAACGACTTAACCCGCGAAGAGTTTCTTGAACACGCCTGGGATTGGACGCACAAATACGGCGGAGTGATCCTCGAACAACTCAAAAAGTTAGGTGCATCCTGCGATTGGAATCGTACGAAATTTACGATGGATCCCGATATGTCGGCTTCTGTAATCAAATGCTTTGTGGATTTGTATCGAAAAGGCATGATTTATCGCGGCTATCGCATGGTAAACTGGGATCCGGAAGCAAAAACAACGCTTTCCGACGAAGAAGTAATTTACGAGGAACAACAATCGAAGTTGTTTTACCTAAAATATAAATTTACCGACAGCGACGACTTTTTAACCGTGGCAACTACGCGGCCTGAAACCATATTTGGAGATACGGCGGTTTGCGTGAATCCAAACGACGAGCGTTATGCAAAGTTTATCGGAAAGACCGTTATTGTTCCGATTGCTAACCGCGAAGTACCCATTATTTCCGACGATTATATTGATATTGAATTCGGTACAGGTTGTTTGAAAGTTACACCAGCGCACGACATCAACGACAAAAACATCGGCGATAAATACAATTTGGAAGTCATCGATATTTTTAATGAAGACGCCACTTTGAATAGCTTTGGCTTGCACTATGCTGGTAAAGATCGTTTCGAAGTTCGAAAAGCCATCGAAAAAGAACTGCAAGAAAAAGGTTTATTACTAAAAGTAGAAAATCACCAAAATAAAGTAGGAACTTCTGAACGTACCAAAGCCGTAATCGAGCCACGTCTTTCCGACCAGTGGTTTTTGAAAATGGAAGATCTCGCAAAACCAGCATTAAAAGCAGTTTTAGAATCGGATGAAATTAATTTGTATCCTAAAAAATTCGAAAACACCTACCGCCATTGGTTAGAGAATGTTCGCGATTGGAATATTTCGCGACAACTGTGGTGGGGACAACAAATACCAGCCTATTTCTATGGCAACGGCAAACAAGATTTTGTTGTTGCCGAAAACTGGGACGAAGCCTTGCAATTAGCGCGCATAGCTACCGGAAATAACAATTTGCAGCAGCAAGACTTGCGACAAGATCCGGATGCACTCGACACCTGGTTTTCGTCGTGGTTGTGGCCGATTTCCGTTTTTGGTGGCATCATGAATCCGAATAACGAAGAATTTAAATATTACTATCCGACCCAAGATTTGGTGACAGCGCCCGAGATTCTGTTTTTCTGGGTAGCTCGTATGATTATTGCCGGTTACGAATTTGTCGGAGAAAAACCGTTTACCGGAGTTTATCTCACAGGTATTGTTCGCGACACGCAGCGCAGAAAAATGTCGAAATCACTCGGAAACTCTCCAGAACCGCTAGAACTTATCGAGAAATTCGGTGCCGATGGCGTGCGTGTAGGTATGCTTTTAGCCGGATCCGACGGTAACGATATTTTGTTTGATGAAGCCTACTGCGCCCAAGGAAAAGCATTTGCGAACAAAATTTGGAATGCATTCCGTTTGATCAAAGGTTGGGAAGTTTCTTCAGAAATTGAACAACCTGCTGCTAGTAAAATCGCAATCGACTGGTATCGTGCTAAATTGTCGCAGGCCGTAGTTGAAATCGACGATCATTTCGCAAAATACCGCATTTCCGATGCAATGATGAGCACTTACAAACTCATTTGGGACGATTTCTGTTCGTGGTTGCTCGAAATAGTAAAACCGGCCTATCAACAACCGATTGACAGCCAAACTTTATATGCGATAATCGATTTGTTGGAAGATAATTTACGACTTCTCAATCCATTCATGCCTTTCTTAACTGAAGAAATATGGCATGCTATTAAAGAACGAACAAAAGAAGAAGCGCTGATTGTGAATACTTGGCCTAAAATTCAAGGTGAAAACAATGATTTATTACAGCAATTCGATATTTGTTTCGAAATCGTTAGCGGACTACGTACGATCCGAAAAGATCGCAATTTACCTTTTAAAGACGCGATTCAAGTACAAGTCATTAACAAGGAAAATATTAGCGATAAAACCGATTCAGTAATCGCAAAATTGCTAAACATTTCTTCCTTGGAATACGTTTCAGAAAAGCCGGAAAACGCAGCTTCTTTCCGATACAAAACCAATGAGTACTACGTTATTCTGGGCGAAAAAATCGATTTAGAGGCCGAACGTGCCAAATTGCAAGAAGAGCTCGAATATTATAAAGGCTTTTTAAAATCAGTTGAAGCTAAACTTTCAAACGAACGTTTTGTGAGCAGTGCACCTGAAAAGGTTATCGCCATAGAACGTCAAAAACAAGCCGATGCTTTGGCGAAGATTGCCGCGTTAAAAGAATTGCTTGGATAAAAACCTAGCGAAAAATGATTTGAACGTAGATAGGTGGGAATTTCAGATCAGCGGGCGCTTGCAAATGTAAATCAATAGGGATTGCCTGCTGGAGCGTTTCTGTTAAATTATAGTGATATTTGTAGTTGACATATTGATACTCGATAATTTCGCCATAATTTTTTATTTGGCTTAGTAGCTTATCATTGAGAGGATAAACGGATGTTTTCAACAAACTCCAATTAGGTAAGCCTTTGGTGGAGAAAATTTGTCTATGACTTATAGTAGGTTTATTTTTTTTCTTTAAGCGGTTGTTTTTGAAGTAAAAAATCGTTTGAGTAACGGTATCTTTATCTTTTGATTCGATTTTGGTTAACTCGTAGTCAAAATCTTTGCTATTGTCAGTTCCTAAAAAGTTATAACTAATTTTATAAACAAACTTATAGGTTGAGTCTGCGGTAGACTTTTGCGATGCTACGAATTTATGCCTTTTCAAACTATTGACATCGCTAATTATAAGCTCAAGCGGATCTTTGTAACGCAAAATTTCTGCAAAATAATCTTGATTTGCTGTATTTATCAAAATCAATTTTTTTTTTCCTTTTTTTCCTTTTTTGTAGAAACTAAAATTGATTTCATAAAATCGAAATCATAACTTACCTGACCGTATGTTAGCAGATTTAAAAGAAGAATTGCAGTTAGACTTAATTTTCTTGAGGCTGTCATCATAAGTTCATTTCTAGGAATTTTACAGGAATACCTCAAGTTAGGTGATTCAGTAGTTACTGATTAATACTAGTTCAGTAAATTTAATGAATAT
>JAIXTU010000409.1 GCA_027483785.1 Flavobacterium sp. | reverse complement strand
CGTCCAAATTTATGCGATAAATTGGTGCCTGGCGGCGCTATTTTACAACTTAACTTTCGTGCACAAGTTCTGATGAATTTGGGAAAAGTTCTGAAGAATGTAGTTCCGTATTTGTGGTTGTATCGCTTTTTCGCGTGGATTATCATGCCTCGAAAAAATCATGCTCCATCCCGACGTTTATTTATCCGCGAAGCCAAACGTTTGCGCGCGGGCGAGTTTATTCGTTGGTACAAACTTACTTTGAACGTGAATGCCGAATTGCGTTTATTGCGCGAAACGCAGCTACAAGCGCAGGCACTTTTCATTAGCGGCAGCGAAGATTTTATGTTTTTACCCAGCGTTCGAGCCACGGTTCAGCAACAAAAGAGGGCCAAATTAGCGGTAATTCCCAAATGCGGACACGTAGTAAATGTGGAACAATCCGATGTTTTTAACCAACTGGTCGAGTCGTTTCTAAAAGAAGAATAAAAGAAATTACTGTCTTAAGTATTGAAAATGAGGTGTTTTTGTTGGCCGTTTTCACTTGAATAAGCACAAAAAAAGAGGTGATACGAATACCACCTCTCCTTTGCTAACTAACCAAACCAATGTATGTATTTCTACACTACAAAGATGCTTAGTAATTCACATTCAATGTGTTAATGCTGTGTTATTAATTTGTTATTGCTGTCACAAAACTTTAGTTCGATTTTTCGTGACATTAATCTTGCATAGCAAATACTTGTTTAAGTAATAGCGTTGTTCGTGCTTGCAGGTTGCTTCGAATTTCTTGTTCTTCTACGGCAATCATCTTAAAAACGCCCTCTAATGCTTTGTTTGTCACGTAATCGGTAAGGTCGGGGTTCACCTTTGTTACGAGCGGAACAGCGTTATATTTCGTGATAATTTCCTTCCAAACTTTGTCGGCTCCGACTTTACTGAGCGATTGTTTTACCACCGGATTAAATTTTCCGTACAGCGGTGTCGTGGTGCTTTGTTGTAAGTATTGCGTTGCCGCGGTTTTACTGCCTAAAAGTATGTTTTTGGCGTCCGTAAACGTGAGTTTTTTCACGGCGTTTACAAATACCGGCGTTGCTTCTTTTACCGCCGATTCTGCCGCGCGATTCAATACCCGTAAACCGTCGTCGGCTAACGAACTTAATCCTATTTTTCGAAGCGTGGCATCCACTTTCTTCAATTCGTCGGGCAACATAATTTTTACGGCTTGGTTTTTAAAAAAGCCATCAGTAGCTGTAAGTTTTTGCACTTGTTTATCAATGCCAAATTGCAACGCTTGTCGTAGTCCGGCCGCGATATCTGGGTTGGCTATCCCACCGTATTCCGACGCAATTTTTTGCATTTCGGCACACGAACTTAAAACAAACACGAGTAAAATAAAACTCCATTTTTTCATAGCTATTTTTTTTAGAACCAATTCCTGCTGTTCGCTGCAAATCCGCGCCTTAAAAACCTAATTTAGTAAGCGTCTGTCTGGCTTCCGCTGGTCGCCAACACACGCTGCTAAATTAGTGTTTTTACGGCTGTGGGTTTTCCGCTGCCATCAGGGGTAGGGCAATCGTTCAACAAACCGTTTTCAAATATAACGTTTGAAGCAACTGTTTCGCTTCTTTCGCTTCTAAACACGATAAAAAATGTTTGTCAGATGGCATTTTACAAAACTCTGCGATTTAAACTCGCACAAAATCTGTGCAAATCGCAGTCGTTACATCGTTAAAAAGTCAGCTGCTTTAATGCATTTATTTGCGATTCTGCAGTATCTCCGTTAAACTATTTTTAATTGTCAAAGCAATCAAAAAGCATTTTTAAAACAGTTTTTCGCAACCAAAAAAATTCGGGTGGTTAAATCTTGTTTTTGAAATCGCTTTAGTTTACTACTAGTTTCTTCGTTGTAGTCTGACCGTTCGCGGTAAGTTTTACCAAGTAAAATCCTTTAGTTAGATCTGTAATTTGGTAGGTATCGTTTACTTCTTTGGGTTTATTAATACGCTGTACAAGTTGCCCATTAAGGTTTATCACTTCAATAGTTTCTAAATCAATCGAAGCATTTACATACACGTAATTCTCTTTTGCTGGATTTGGGTAAATCGCAGTAGCTTCGTCTAAAGTGCGTGTTTCGGTACTCAAGAACAAGTTTGGCCAACGATTCTCCGCTACAGGTCCGCCCCAAATAAGCGTCGCCAAAACCGGATTGTCTATAAACGGATTGCGGTTTCCTTGACGTAAAGATGCTGGTGCCGTTACTTGAATGTACGTATTTCGTTGATCTTCAAACGGAGATACTGGATCTTCGGCATTCCATTGCAAGAATATAAGCGGTAAGTCACCGTCCGTCGAAACAGTAGCGCCTGCACCGATATTTATGGGCAAACATTGATCGCCGTAACGTAAATACATGTACAAAATAATCCGAGCCACATCTCCTTTCCACTCATCGCCTGGATACCAATTTTGTCCTGTCGTTCCTGCATTTCCACTGCCAGCAGCAAACTTTCTGTTGCCTCGGGCACCGTTCTGCGTAACGTCACAAGGACGTAACATGTGAGGGTCGGCACCTGGACCTGATTGTCCCAAATCGGGAGTACCAACAGATTGCGCGTATACGTGTTCCCGATTCCATTGTCCGGCGCCACCACCGTCGTTGTTTTTGTCGCGAGCACGGTCGTTAAACGCCATGCCGTCGGTGCCGTTTTCATAACCGTACATCAACAATACTTGCGAGGAGTTTTGCGGGTTTAAATCGGTGAACTTAAGAATGGTCCATAAATCGCTGTAACTAATATCTACTAGATCTGTATCGGTTATCTTGGTTGTTAGAGCTGTTTTTAGGGTATTTCCGGTAAGATTCCAGTTGAAACCGTTATAATACGCCG
>JAIXTU010000291.1 GCA_027483785.1 Flavobacterium sp. | reverse complement strand
TTCCGAATTATGAATATGTAATCGATCAGCCTAAAAATGAGTTTACCGAACAAGCTTTGGTTCGTTTATCGGAAACATATTTGAAAGCAGAGCAGTATGAAAAAGCAGTTCCGGTTTTGGAAAAGTTGAAAGATGCCGCCGATTATCCGCAGAATAAGACCTTTGCACAAGCAAATTTGATGAAAAGCTACTACAATTTGAAGGATTATCCGAAAGCAGTTAGCGCTGCCGAATTGGTTTTACAGAATCCGAAAATTGAAGATAAGGTAAAAGCCGATGCGCAAATTATCATTGCTCGTGCGGCGTTCCAAAGTGGCGATGAAGTAAAAGCCAAAGCCGCGTATGCCAAATTGCAAACAATCGCTAAAGGTGAACTCGCAGCTGAAGCTTTGTACTACGACGTATATTTCAAAAATAAAGAAGGCAAGTTTGAAGATTCGAACAAAGCGGTTCAAAAACTCACCAAAGATTACAGCGGTTATCGCTATTACGGCGCAAAAGCATTGGTGGTTATGGCGAAGAATTTCTACGGCTTGAAAGACAGTTTTAACGCGACATACATTTTGGAAAATGTAGTTAAGAATTTTACAGAATTTGAAGATGTAACAGCTGAGGCAAAAGCAGAATTAGAAAAAATTACGGCTGAGGAAGCTAAAACGAATTCATCGGTTAAAGAATAAGCACCATGCAAAAACAACTCATATATATAGCCGTATTCGCTGGATTTACAACGGCAGTTTCGGCACAAAAAGACGACAAAGATTTAGGAACTGAAGTAGTGAACGTGGTAAAACCGTACACGCCGACACTTTCGGATGCATTTAAAGTGAAAGAAGTTCCGGTGATCGACGACGAGGAAACACGCGCCAAAGAAACGATTACGTATAGTATTTTTTCGTTTCCAGTAGCTTCAACATTCGCGCCGGCAAAAGGGAAAGCAGCTGGCGTGGAAGCCGAAGAAGCCGAAAAAACGTTTAAGAATTATGCTGCTCTGGGTTTTGGAAACTATGCTGCCGTAAATGGTGAATTGTACATAACCGAAAGCGTTGGCGAAACGGCCTTTGTAGCGGGCAACTTATCTCACATTTCGCAGAACGCTAATATCAAAGACACCGAACTCGACAGTAAATTTATGGATACGCGTTTTGGTGTTTTGTATGGAAATACAACCGAAGCAGTAGACTACAAAGTCGATTTAGGGTTTAGAAACCAACGTTATAATTGGTACGGTTTACCCGATTTTTTCGGAACGAGTTTAACGGAAACGCAACGAGAGGCACTGATTAGTAGTATCGATCCGTTGCAAACGTACAATGAGTTTGAATTGGGTGGAAATTTGAAAACGTCGTCGGGTATTTTTAATCGCGGCGATGTGCGTTTTACGCGCTTTTGGGATGCGTTTGGAAGCGCCGAGAACCGCTTTGTAGCCAAGCCTGAATTAAGTTTCAATGTGGCTGGCGTACAATTGAATACGGCTTTTAAAGTCGATTATTTGTCGGCTACGTTTGAAAACGCATTTCCAGCTGAATTTCCTGTTACGGTTGCTCCGGCAAGTAACGAAAACGCCAACGTAATTTTAAATGCTTCGCCGTCGATTAAGTTTGCGAAAGATGATTTTAATGTGGATTTAGGTGTCGGTATTACGTATTTTGCGGAATCTAAAAACACTGTTTCGGGTGTTGATTTAGAAACCGAGTCGCGCTTTTTCTTATTTCCGAAAATCCGTGCGAGTTACCGAATTGTGGGTGATTTAATGATTGCTTATGCCGGTGCAGAAGGTGAATTACGCCAGAACTCTTATCGAGATTTGGTGAATATGAATCCGTTTGTGTCGCCTACTTTGCGTTTACGACCAACAGAAAATCCGCTTAATTTTTACGGAGGTTTGAAAGGAAAGTTGGCGAGTACGGTGAGTTTTAATTTACGAGCGGGTTATACTGTTGAAAACAATCGTGCATTTTTTCAAGCTAATTCGTACGATGTACTACCAGAAAATGAACCGTATTTGTACGGGAATTCGTTTTCGGTTGTGTACGATAAGTTGAAAACGCTTTCGTTTTACGGAGAACTTAATGCTGATTTGTCGGAAGCGATTCGATTTGGTGTGAACGGAACATTTGCTTCATACACCACTGATATTCTTGAAGAAGCCCTTAATTTACCGCAAATTCAATTGGCTGGAACGGTCGATTTTAAATTCTCTCCAAAGTGGTCGGGTGGAAGTAAGGTTTTTTTTGTTGGAGAGCGCATCGATTTTCAAGCCGATCCAGAGTTTATTAGCATAGGCGACGAAAAGAAAACACTCCAGTCGTTTTTTGATGTGAACGCTTATTTGAAGTATGATCACAACAAACAATTGGGAGCCTTTTTAAGATTAAACAACATTGCCAATCAGAGTTATCAGCGTTGGTTAAATCATCCGGTTACGGGCTTTCAGGTGTTGTTAGGTGCCACGTACAAATTCGATTTTTAATTCGAATGTCGATTAAGAAACAGTATCAAGAACATCACTTGCAATTGTTGCAAGATAAAATGGACGCCTTTTCGGACATGATTCAAGCACTGGCGGCAGGCGAACAAACGGATGCGAAAAGCAGTGCAGGCGACAAACATGAAACCGCAGTTTCGATGGCGCAGTTGGAGCAGGAGCGTATTAACAACCAGCTGTCGTTATTGCAACAGCAGTATTTACGACTAAAAGCTATTGATGCAACTGCGATACACCAACGTGTAGGTTTGGGAAGTTTGGTATTCTTGAATTCGTTTAAGATTTTCATTGGAGTTTCGTTGCCAAAGACTGAAATTGAAGGACATCACATTATTGGTATTTCTCCGGAGACGCCCATTGGTGAAGCGGTTTTAGGCAAGCAAGCCGGCGATACCTTTTCCGTTAATGGCGTATCGTATCAGATTTTGGAATTAAATTAGATAAGTTGATAAGTTGATTTTCGGTAACGATTTTCCGCAAGAGCGATTTCTTTCAGACAGTTCGGCTAAAGCCTCGTGTGACGCGGAAATGAGCAACTAAAAAAAAGCCTGTGACGGTG
>JAIXTU010000415.1 GCA_027483785.1 Flavobacterium sp. | reverse complement strand
TCGGGTAAACGTAAAAGGTAGTAAGGCATTTCGGTGCGGACCGTCGTAAAGGATGTAATTCATGGTTTCAAAAGAATGATGCTAAAGGTACGAAGCTCCGTGAAAATGCAGGCAAAAAAAAACCTCCCGAATTTCGAGAGGCTTATAGGATAGCGAAGCAGCTTATTTAATGTGCTTTGCGTATTTGTTTTTGAATTTGTCGATACGACCAGCAGTATCGATAAGTTTAGATTTACCTGTGTAAAAAGGGTGTGAAGATCTAGAGATTTCCATCTTTACAACTGGATACTCAACACCTTCGAAAACGATGGTTTCTCTGGTTTCAGCTGTTGATTTAGTGATGTACACTTCTTCGTTAGACATGTCTTTAAAAGCGACTAATCTGTAATTTTCCGGGTGGATTCCTTTTTTCATGGTTTTTCTATTTGTGTCGTACTTTAGGTTGATGCTTTCGAAATCGAAAGGTATTCCGCCGGTTCCGACTTTTTAATCAGTTCAAATTTGAGAGCGCAAATGTACAACTATATTTAAATCAGAAAAATAATTACGCGAATAAAGTTGCTGTATTTCTTCAATTATTGGAAAAGTGGAATTATAAAGCTTGTAATTTAGAGCCCAGAAAATGGAATTTGAACCGTTTTTGTTGATCAAATTTGATGTGAAATGTCTTTAAGAATGTAGATTCAACGACAGATAACAACGAATTATCCAAACAGTAGCGCGCCTGAACGGATAACGATTCCTGCACAAGGTAGTTTTACTATCTTTACGACCGTAAATTTTTTGATTTGAACACGCGAAACATACTTGCCTTAGGATATGGCTTGGCCGGAGCTGCGGTTTATATTGTATTGCAAAGCTATTTGTACTTTGTCAATCCTCATTTAGCTACGAACTTATGGTTTGGATTGGCACTTTTTGCGCTACTTATTCTTTTTCCGGGTTTAGCCTCCTATCGCTACCGTAAACTCTTGCGCTACATTTCGTTTAAAGATGCATTTGGCACCTTCTTTTTGTCTTTATTGGTTATGATTCTGCTTATTTTAGCATACAACGCCTTAGTTTTAAATGTGTTGTATTCAGAAGAACAGTTGCTGTATCTTAAAAACTTGCAAACCGATTTTAACATAAGCATCATGGAGCAAAGCAATGCAAAAGCTGCCGATATCGAAGAAGCCAGAAAACTTTCTAATGAAATGAATCCGGCGGCGGTTAGCGGTTTGTTCCGTCAATCGCTTATCAAACTTTTACTAATGAGTATCATTGGCATGCTATTTTCGCTGTTAATGAAAAACAAAGCTACTGCTTAACTAAATGAATATCAGCGTCGTCATACCATTATTAAACGAACAAGAGTCGCTTCCTGAATTGCACACTTGGATAACCAAAGTAATGCAAGCGCACGGGTACACCTACGAAATTCTGTTCATTGACGATGGCAGTACCGATAACTCATGGAAAATCATTTCAGAGCTTGCCGCTGGCGATACTCACGTGCACGGTTTGCGATTTCTGACCAATTACGGCAAATCACAAGCCTTACACGCCGGCTTTGCGGCAGCACTTGGCGATGTTGTCATTACCATGGATGCCGATTTACAGGATAATCCGGAAGAAATTCCTGCGCTTTTCCAAATGATAACCGTCGACAATTACGACTTAGTTTCCGGTTGGAAAAAGAAGCGTTTTGATGATGTAGTAACCAAAAACTTGCCTTCAAAGCTTTTTAATTGGGCAGCACGACGAACTTCCGGCTTAGATCTTAACGACTTCAATTGCGGTTTAAAAGCATACAAAAATCAAGTGGTTAAGAACATCGAAGTTAGTGGCGAAATGCACCGCTACATTCCCGTTTTAGCCAAAAATGCTGGCTTTAGAAAAATCGGTGAAAAGGTAGTAAAACACCAAGCGCGCAAATACGGTGAAACCAAATTTGGTATGGAACGCTTTATCAATGGTTTTCTCGACTTAATTACTATCTGGTTTTTGTCGCGTTTCGGAAAACGTCCGATGCATCTTTTCGGCGCCATGGGTTCGGTAATGTTCGTCATCGGATTTTTTGCAGCAGGTTTTATTGGAATCAACAAACTTATTCGCTTATACAGCGACTTACCTACAATACGCGTTACCGATAATCCTTGGTTTTACATTGCTTTAGCTACCATGATTATCGGAACACAACTTTTTTTAGCGGGCTTTTTGGGCGAAATTATTCTCCGAACAAAAAACAACGAACCGCGATACAAAATAGCAGAAGAAACCAACTAATTGCACTTTTATTATGGTTAGTACAGACATTTTAGCAAAAATTACTACTTGGAAGTCGGATATTTTCGACGCCGAAACACAGCAACAACTGCGCGATTTGGAAGCGCAAGGCGAAAAAGAGCTACTCGAAGCTTTTTACAAAGACTTGGAGTTCGGAACTGGCGGTATGCGCGGTATCATGGGCGTTGGCACCAATCGCATTAACAAGTACACTTTGGGGAAAAGCACCCAAGGTTTGTCTGATT
>JAIXTU010000092.1 GCA_027483785.1 Flavobacterium sp. | reverse complement strand
TTCTTTGGGATACCGAGGTATCTCAAAAAAATACAACGACGTAAGCGACTGTTTAAATGATTAGCTATAAATAATGGTGAATCGAAATTAATAGTAGCCAACCTAAAGCTTTCATTTCAAGCGATCTAACAAAGGTTTTTATGTCGAACTCATGTTAAACTATGTGCCTATGTGGTCGACCGTAAAAAAATGAGCATTAATTTGGTTCTGCGCATTTATCACCAAGCGGTAAGTTTTCTATTACAGTAAATTTGCACTGTGTTGTTTCTTGCCGAAGCGTTTCGGAACCCCGTAAAATAGCGTATTTGTACTCAAACATCAAACAGCTCGTCAAATGCTAAAAAAGTATTAAACCCTTTCACGGTAAAGTACTGCTGTGGTGGTACTTCGGATAGTGCTAAAACAAAGTCGCCACCCCAAGCGCCCAAACTTTTTATCACGCCCGGGAAGTCGCTGAAAAGTTGTTCTTTTATTGTCGAAATTTGGAGTTGTGCCGACAGTAGATCCTCGTGTCGTTGCAGTAAATCTGCTAATGCTGCAAATTGGGTTGTTTGTGCTACAGCGTTCGTGATCTCGGAAACGGCTTCAAGGAATGCCGTGCTTTTCGGCAGTTGCTTGTATTGTGCAATCGCCGACCGACTGTTTTGTTTCTGATTCAAATGCACAAAAAACATGTGATTTTTCAGTTCTGTTGGAAAATTAGCCGATCGAATTTCCCGACCGTTTGGGGTTTTCTGGTAAAAAATCGGTCCGTTTGCTGTCGCACAAGCCACGTCGTAACCGCTACCGCCAAAAGTAGCATCGGATAGTTCAAATGCGTCGATACCAACGTATTGTGCCACCAAACTGATCAACGTGGAACTGCTTCCCAACCCCCAATTATTTGGAAATTCCAGTTGTGTGCTAAATTTCTTTCCAAAAAGTGGCGTGTTCGTTTTACGACGCATCGCCTGATTTAATACGTTGGCTAAGGCCTGTCGCACCGGATCGGCGATTTGCGCTGCATTTTCGAGATCTTCTGGGGTAAACCGCGTGTCGAGCCATTTTTCGCCTGCAGCGTTGTAGCTTTCCCAGGCTATTTTTTGTGCGTCTTCAAACTCGCTTACAAGCAATCGCTGTCCCAGTTTTGTGGGAATTGCTAGTGCAAGCGCTCCGTCTAATACCGCGTATTCGCCTGTGATGAGAAGTTTGCCGTTTGCCCGATAGATCTGTTCGCTCATGATTGGCGCAGCTTATCGATAAATTCGTGAACACCGGCGTGCGACACCGCTTTCCCGCTAAACTCTGCCTGAACTGCTTTGCGTTCTTCGCTGTTTGCTTCAAGCTGATTTAAAATATTATTGAGGTGCATTTTCATGTGGCCGGCCTGAATTCCTGTCGTTGTTAACGAGCGCAGTGCAGCAAAATTTTGTGCTAAACCCGTAGCGGCAACTATTTCCATGAGTTGTGCGGCGCTCGGATTTTTAAGCAGTTCCAAACTAAATTTAACTAGTGGATGCAACGACGTTAAGCCGCCTATGGTTCCGAGAGCCAACGGAACTTGTAATCCAAACGTAAACTGTGTATTGGTAAGTTCGCAAAACGACAACGAACGGTATTGTCCATCCCGCGATGCGTAGGCATGTGCAGCGGCTTCGATGGCTCGAAAATCGTTTCCAGTAGCTAAAACCACGGCATCGATTCCGTTCATGATTCCTTTGTTGTGTGTAACGGCACGGTATGGTTCGGCTCGTGCAATATCGACTGCCATTTTGAATCGCTTGGCAAAAAGTTCCGGATCGTCGATTCCTTTGTCTTTTAACTCGGCAATCGAGCACGAAACTTTAGCTTCGACCACGCAATTGGTGACGTAGTTAGAGAGTATGCTCATAATTACGTCGAGTTGCCCATTGAGTTTGTCGGCTTCGCGACGCATCACCGCTGCAAACTGTTCCAAACAACTGTTTATGAAGTTTGCGCCCATCGAATCTTTGGTGTCGAAAGTGGCGTGGAGTTGATAATAATTGGGAAGTTTATCGGTAGCGTTTCGCAGTTCAATTGCTAAAATTCCGCCGCCTCTTTTCTCCATATTTTTTGTGAGGAAAGCGGTTTCTTCGCGGAAAAGCGACTGGCAATTTGCGAACCAATCTTGTAATTCGTTGCTTGCTCCGTTATAGGTAAAGTGTACTTGTCCGATTTTTTCCTGTCCGATAATTCGAGTGGAAAATCCGCCGCGTGCTTTCCAGAATTTCGCAGCTTTAGCGGCAGCAGCCACCACCGAACTTTCTTCGATAACCATCGGCACAAAATATTCGTTGCCGTTTATCGAAAAATGGGGCGCAACACCCAGTGGTAAGTAAAAGTTACTGATGGTATTTTCAATGAAATCGTCGTGAAGCTGTTGCAACTTTTCGTCGGTGTTCCAATAATTTCGAAGTACGTTTTTTGCGAGCGTGGGTTCTTTGAAAAACGAAGAAGCAATAAAATCTATTTTTTCCAACTTGCTTAACTTCGAGAAGCTTGCTGCAGAATCTGTCATTTTAAACGATTTAAGTTGCAAAGATACAAGATATCGAAGTTTTTAACAGTTTTATTCTGATGTCTGAACGCTTATTTTATGCCTATTTATAGCTTTTGCACCCTTTTTTTTACTAAAATTGACACTTTAATTCTTTTCTATGCGCAACAGCAAATTTTTGTATCTCTTTTTAGTGCTAACCACGTGGGTTTACGCACAAAAAAAAAGCACAATTGATCAAATTTATCGGGGCTATTTTAGAACCGAAAATCTGGAGGAACTTCAGGTTCTCCACAAATCCAATACCTATGCGGTTTTAGAAGAAGAGGGCAGTAGTATGTCGATAAATCTGTATGATTTTGCGACTCGTAAGAAAATTGAAACCATTTTCAGTACGGCTGCATTTCCAGAAACTAAAACAGGTATCGACGGCTTTCAATTCAGTGAAGACGATAAATACATTTTGATTACCGCAGGGTCAACGCCTATTTACCGACACTCATTTCTTGCGCGTTATTTTCTTTACGACACGGTTTCCAAGCAACTAACGGCCATTACAGAAGATTTGATTCAAGAGCCGCAATTAAGTCCGGATGGTTCGAAAATTTGTTTTGCTCGGGAAAGCAACTTGTATCTTTTTGATGTTCGAAGCAAAGCGGTTAGTGCCGTCACAACCGACGGTGTAAAAAACAAAATCATTAACGGTATCACCGACTGGGTTTACGAAGAAGAATTTGCTTTTGTGAAAGCCTACCAGTGGAGTACAGATAGTAAAACGATCGGATTTATTCGATTTGATGAAACAGATGTGCCTGAATTTACCATGAATGTGTACGGCCAAAATTTATATCCCGGTAACGAAACGTTCAAGTATCCAAAAGCGGGAGAAGCCAATGCTAGAGTGAGTTTACATCTTTTCGATGTGGCGCAGCAAGCAACCAAGAAAGTTGATTTAACGGGATACACCGATTTTTACATTCCGAGAATAAAATGGAGCGCCGATGCCCGTTTTTTAAGTGTGCAGATTTTAAATAGACATCAAAACAAGCTCGATTTTTATTTTGTGGATGCGCAAACAGCCGAAAAGAAATTACTGTTTACCGAAACCGATAAAGCATATATCGATATTACCGATAACTTAACTTTCTTATCAAAAGACCGATTCATTTGGAGCAGTGAAAAAGACGGCTTCAATCATTTGTACTTGTATGGAAGCGATGGTAAACTAATCAACCAAATTACACAAGGAAACTGGGAAGTAACGGCTTATTACGGTTTTGACGAAAAAACGAAGCGTGTTTTTTACCAATCGACTGAGGAAGGTAGTACCAATAGAACAATCAGCAGTATTGGAATTGACGGTAAGAATCGAGAAAAGTTATCGCAGCAAGTGGGAACCAACGGAGCCACGTTTAGTTCAGTGTTTACGCACTTCATAAACAATTTTCACGACAGCGCAACACCTCCGCAGGTTTCGTTAAACGACGCGGTGACTGGAAAATCAATTCAGGTTTTGTTGCGAAACGAGGCTTTGCGTTCGCGCGTAGCCGAATTCAAAATGCCGGAAAAAGTATTTATGACTGTGAAGTCGGCCGACGGAC
>JAIXTU010000289.1 GCA_027483785.1 Flavobacterium sp. | reverse complement strand
AAGTGCTGCCTGAGCTTGTCGAAGTGCTGCCTGAGCTTGTCGAAGTGCTGCCTGAGCTTGTCGAAGGCGCGTTACGTTTGGTGAAACTCTGGCTTCGACAAGCTCAGCCGCCGTGTAAGCGAATTCCAACGAATGATACGAAAAACTTGCCCATACTCGTCGATGGACACTGCCTGAGCTTGTCGAAGCGCTACCTGAGCTTGTCGAAGCGCTACCTGAGCTTGTCGAAGGCTAGTTCCCCTCGCCTGCTGGTGGAGCAAACGATTTCTTGTTGAAAACCAACAAAATACCAATTCCCGTCGAGATAGCCATGTCGGCGAAATTAAAGATGGCATTGAAAAAAGTAAAGGTTTTTCCGCCCCAAAGAGGTAACCATTCAGGAAGTACATAATCTTCGATAAACGGAAAGTACAACATATCAACTACTTTGCCATGAAACACGCTGCCGTAAGGTTCGGCTGGCATAAAAACTGCTAAATCGGTTGTGGTACTTTCGCTGAAAAACACGCCGTAAAACACCGAGTCGATGATGTTTCCAAACGCCCCGGCCCAGATGAGTGCAATGGCAACGATTAAGTAATTACTGGCTTTTTTACGCGCAGAATCGTACAGCCACCAACCGATACCAAAAACCGCAATAATTCGGAACAAAGTAAGCACTAACTTCCCGTAATCGCCCGGAATTTCGGTACCCCACGCCATGCCGCTGTTTTCTATAAAATACAGCTTAAACCAACCCGTAACATGAATTTTCTCCTGCAGCAGAAAATGCGTTTTTACGTAAATCTTCGAAACTTGATCGATGATTAAAATACTAAAAATAAGTATGTAGGCCTTTTTTAAAGTCATTTTGCGTGTTATGTGCGGCAAAAATAGTAATTAACGTGAGTTCAACATAAAAATCTTTGTTAGATCGCGTAAAATGAAGGTTCCATTGTACTTCTAGAAAATCGTCGTCTACTGCTTTAAAGCTAGCCATTTAAACGGTCGCTTTCGTCGTTGTATTTTTTTGGGATACCCTGGTATCCTAAAAAAATACGCCTTGAAATCAACGGTTTAAATGACTTCTAACTTCAATTTTTACATTGAACTCGCGTTAATTCAAATCCATTTAATTGCAGTTGCTTTTTCAGGTGTTTTTGGGCGTGCCGGCGGACGTTTGTGCACCGACCGACGAAATAGAACCACCGCCGTCAGGTCATTCGCTACAAAAATTTTGCCCTTTCGCCAACCGTCTGCCACTGCATTGTGCTTCCGCTGGTCGCAAATGCAGCGGCGTCGGTTTTGGCAAAACGGCTGCAATTGTTTTCCGCTGCTGCCCTTCACGCTGAAAAACGTGCGCTAAAAGACGTATCGTTTCGGTAACGATTGCCGTGTGAGCGACCGTCGTGGAAATGCAGGAACGGGCGCAGCTTAGCGTTTTAGAAGCGATACGGCGACCAGCGGAAGCCCGTAGCGCGAGCTTTAAACCTGAATTCGATTTAAAAATTGAAGTCAAGTTTAAAACGCTGCTGCGCCCGTACCGGAATTGCAACAAAGGGCGCGACGCCGCAGTTACTCACGTTCTTTGGAGTCGTTGCGTTTGCGGCGGCACACCCAAAAAACAACTATTCGTGTGCTTCTTCCCCTTCGTGCGATTCGGCTGTTGCTGGCGTTTGAGAACCCGTTTCTCGAATTTCGGTATGGCGAATTTCACCTCCCGATGTTCCAGTTTCGCGTCCCATCCACAAAGCGGCAAGCGCCAATGGAAACAAACCCACAAAGAGCACGCGTGCAAAACCTTTGCGTTTATAGCTTGCCCACAAACCAAAAAGCGATGCGGCGCCTAAAGCATAAGCCACCAGTGCAAAACGCTCGGCAGCTTCTTCATGCTCGTGAATATAATCGTGCGAAAAACCAGGTAATTCTTCAACAAATTCCTCGGCCCTTTCGCCAGTGTTCATTGCTGCGAAAGCCGTTATTGCACCTACGACAAATAAAAATAGCGCGGTGCGTTTTACCACTTCTGATTTAGTGAAAAATCCGATGGCCAAAACCAAAAGTCCAGCGATGGGAAAAATTAACGGTAGGTGATTTACGGCTAGATGCCAATGTGCTGCATTCATAAAACTAAATTTAAAAATTAAAAACAAGAAGAATAATCTGATGCACTTTCAAAAACAATCGTTGGTTTATAAAATATAACAGAAACAAAAACAACGAGTTTTAGAAAATGAAATACAAAAAACTTCCGACTTAAAAGTACATCTATTTGTTGTGTACTGGTTTACAAAATGGCAAAATAGGCCCTTTTTTAAGTTAGACTAAATAGTTGCTACACGCTAACACCGAACAAATAGCCCACCAGACCACTCAAGCCCAAGGCAATGGCTCCCCAAATGGTAATGCGCAAAACAGCTTTTCTGGCATTTGCGCCACCCGCACGCGCCGAGACGATTCCTAAAATCATCAGTGAAAGCAGCGTGCTTGCGTATAAACTGTATTGCAAAGCAGCAAGCGGCGCGAGTAATACCACCAATAGCGGCAATAAACCGCCAGCTGTGAAGGCGGCTCCCGAAGCAAAAGCTGCCTGAATGGGATTGGCTTGCGATATTTCGTTAATGCCCAACTCTTCGCGAATGTGCGCGCCAAGTGCGTCGGTTTCGGTTAATTCGTTCGCAACTAAAAGTGCCGTTTCGCGTTTTAAGCCGCGTTTTTCAAAAATCTGGGTAAGAATTTCGAGTTCGGCTTCGGGTTGGTCGCGGAGTTCGGCTTTCTCACGAGCAATATCGGCGTGCTCGGTATCGGTTTGCGAACTCACCGAAACGTACTCGCCTGCCGCCATTGAGAGTGCTCCGGCTACCAAACCGGCAAAAGTAGCTAAAGTGATTTCTTCGCGCTGCGTCCCAGCAGCTGCAACGCCTACAGCCAAACTCGAAATAGAAATAATACCGTCGTTGGCACCCAAAACAGCAGCGCGCAACCAATTGCTGCGGTGCATATAGTGGTTTTTCAAATAATTGTCGATAGTTATCTGAGAAGTGGTTGCTTTTTCCATAAAGTTGGTTATAATTGGAACGGCAGCTGCAGCTAAAACTGCTTCCAAACAAACTTAAAGGTACGGATAAAACAGTAGAATTTCTTCTACAAAACCCAATTCAGACTCGTTCTGCTTACAGCAATTTTGACGTCAGCGATTGAACCAGCGACAAGCAAAGGCTGAATACAAAGGCTGCTAGGAAATTGTTTAGTGTAAAACCGTCGACAAGTACATCACAGATCAAAAAAATGATGGTATTGATGAACAGTAAAAAGATTCCGAGCGTAAAAATGGTAATCGGTAAGGTAACCAAAAGTAAAATGGGCTTTACAAACATGTTGAGTAAGCTTAGTACTAGTGCAACGATGAGTGCAGTTTGTAAATCGGTTACGCGCACCCCGGGCAGCAAATAACTAAGCAATAAAACCGAAATGGCCGAAATAACCAGTTTGATAATAAATTTCATATTACGAAGGTAAAAAAGAGGAAACGATTTGAAAGAACTCGGCTGGTTTTTCGGCGTGTAGCCAATGTCCGGCGCCAGCGATTGTTTCGATGCGCACGTTAGAAAACTGCTTTTGAATGTCGGCTTCGTCGCGTTCCTGTATGTATTTTGACTCACCGCCGCGTACAAAAAGCGTTGGCATATCGAAACGCGCCTCCGGATTCACTTGTGTACCAACGGCTTCTTTATTTGCAAGAAAAACGGGTAAATTAAATCGGAAAGCCAATTGTCCGGGTTCAATCCAATACAAGCTTTTGAGTAAAAACTGTCGGGTTCCGAAATCAGGAATGTATTTTTGAAGGATTTCATCGACCTCTTGGCGACTCGGTTTTTGGGAAAAATCAACAGCTGCGAGTCCGTTTAAAATATCGTCGTGATGTGGTTTGTAATAACGTGGCGCGATATCGGCAACTACGAGTTTATCAATGAATTCGGGATGTTTGTTGGCAAAAATCATTGCTAGTTTTCCGCCCATCGAATGACCGAGAACATGTGCTTTTTCAATTTGCTGTGCCTGCATGTATTGACGAATATCATCGACCATAAAATCATAACTCCAATCGGCGCTGTGAAAGCTTTTACCGTGATTGCGCAAATCCACGGCATGCACTTGAAATTGGCGTTCGGCCATTTGATTGGCGAAGGTTTTCCAATTGTCGGACATGCCCAAAAATCCGTGAATAATTAATAACGGCGTTCCGTATTCGTTTCCGGTGATGATGCTATTTAAAATTGGATTCATTTTAGTCGGTGTAAATACATGTTTACAACATTATCAAGTCCGAGGTATAAGGCTTCGCTGATGAGCGCGTGTCCGATGCTTACCTCGAGTAAACCCGGAATGTGTTGTTTGAAGAACTGAATATTTTCTAGACTTAAATCGTGACCCGCGTTGATGCCGAGATTTAATTCATTAGCGCGTTTCGCAGCAGCAACATAACTTGCAATGGCCTGATTGGGATCTTGCGGAAAGTGTTTTGCGTAAGCTTCGGTATACAATTCGATGCGATCGACACCTGTAGCTGCGGCGCCATCGATCATTTCCAAAACCGGATCCACGAAAATCGAAGTTCGAATACCGTACGAATTAAACAGCTGCACCATTTCGGAAAGAAACGTTTTGTGCGTGATGGTATCCCAACCGGCGTTTGAAGTAATAGCGTCGGGCGCATCGGGAACTAAAGTTACTTGATGCGGTTTCACTTCCAAAACCAAATCGATAAACGACTGTTCCGGATTTCCTTCGATATTGAGTTCGGTGGTTACTATTTTCTTTAGGTCACGCGCATCTTGATACTTAATATGTCGTTCGTCTGGACGTGGATGAATAGTGATTCCTTGGGCGCCAAAGCGTTCGATATCAGCGGCTGTTTTCAACAAATCGGGCACATTTCCACCACGTGCATTACGCAAGGTGGCAATTTTATTTACGTTCACGCTCAGTTTTGTCATATCGGCATTATTAAAAGTCTGCCAAAATTAAAACCTTTCGCCCTGTGATTCGCGTATTTTTAATTATTTTGCAGAGGTAAAGACAGGATATGACTGAAATAGGAAATTTATTGTCGAAAGATTTGAAGCCCTTTGCTGCGGATGAGTCGATTGAAAACGTTCAAGACTTTTTTGCTGAGCAACTTTTTTCACACTTTCCGGTAATGGAAGACGACGTTTATATTGGCTCGATTGCTGCGGAAGACGCCGAAACTTTCGATACATCTAAAATTGTTTCCGATTACAAATACAGTTTAGAAGGGTTTTTTGTTCGCGACTCGATGTTTTGGCTCGATGTTTTAGAAGTGTTCGCGAAAAACCACACCAATGTAGTGCCGGTACTTACCGATGAAAATAAATACACGGGGTACTACGAATTAACCGAAGTTACTTCGCTATTTCACGAAACGCCCTTTTTAAAAGAATCGGGTGGAATTCTCGTTGTCCGAAAAGACGTTCGCGATTACAGCATGGGACAAATCGTGCAGATTGTGGAAAGCAACAATGTGAAGTTATTAGGTGCTTTTATTTCCTTCCTTGACAACCAATTTGCTGAAGTTACCGTAAAAGTTTCGCAAGGCAGCATCAATGAACTGATTGCTACTTTCAGAAGATACGAATACGAAATTTTAAGCAAACACGAGGAAGACGACTACATTAACAACTTACGTGAACGCTCTGAGTATTTAGACCGGTATTTAAATATTTAAGCTGTAAAACACTGCTTATGAAAATTGCGATCTACGGTCAATACTACCAAAACAGCACCGAACCTATCATTCGCGATATCTTTATTTTCTTAAATGCCAATCAGGTTGATTTGGTTATAGAAGAAACGTTTTTGGCGTTATTGTACGAGAAAGAAATCCTTAAAAAAAGTTATCGAACGTTCAGTAAATCCGACGATTTGGAACCGGATACTGATTTAATGTTGAGTATTGGTGGCGACGGAACAATTTTGCGTGCTGCCCTATTAGTGCAAGATAAAGGCATACCGATTTTAGGTGTGAATGCGGGCAGGTTGGGATTTTTAGCGAAAGTTCCAAAAGAAGATATCGATGCTTTTTTACAGTTGGTGCTCGACAAAAAATACAGTATTTCGGAACGGAGCTTGTTGCAACTTCATGGAAATTTGCCGGCCGACACAGGCATGCAAACCAATTTTGCGGTGAACGAAATTTCGGTTAACCGAAAAGACAGTGCGTCGATGATTACGGTTGATACGTTTTTGAACGGCGAATTTCTGACATCGTATTGGGCGGATGGTTTGATTATTGCGACGCCAACGGGTTCAACCGGCTATTCGTTGAGCTGTGGCGGACCGATTTTAACGCCTGCAGTCGCTGGATTTGTGATCACACCTATTGCGCCACACAATTTGAATGCGCGTCCGATGGTTATTCCCGACTCAACGCAAATACGTTTACGGGTTAGTGGTAGAGAATCGCAGCACTTAATTTCGTTGGATGCGCAGAGTTTTTCGGTGCAAAACGAAACGGAACTCATTATTGAAAAAGCAGCTTTTACTTTAAAGATGATTGAATTCCCCGAAGAGACTTTCCTAAAAACGCTACGCGAAAAATTGCTCTGGGGCGAGGATAAGCGAAATTAACAGCCTGTATGCGTATTCAAAACCCGATTTTTATAGCTCTTTTCTTGTTTCTGATGCAGTTTAGCTTTGGTCAGGAAACGGAAAAAGTTTTTAGCATCTACGAGCCTATCAAAAAAGGCGAAAAAGTTTATGTTTTCGATGAAATCTGTTCCTTAAAAGCGCAGGCAAATTTATCTTCCAAAACCTTGATAGAAATTCCTTTAGGCGAAGCAATTATTTTAGAAAACGATTTTTTAATCAAAGACAGTTTACGCGCAACTGAATCCCCATTTATTAAAGTGCGCTTTCGCGGAAATACGGGTTATGTGCGTTCTTCTTCCTTGGCTTTTGAAAAATTGGTTTATGCAAAAGAGAAAACCTCGTTCTTATTTCAATTGAATAGTCCGAAAGACACTATTCATGGGATAACGATTAAAGAAGTTTACGCGAACAAAACAGTTTTAAATGAGGTAAAAGAGCCTTTGCCTGCTGAATCATTCCGCATTTATTTGAGTGATAACAAGGGATTAACTGATGTAGAAAAATTATTAATCATAGACTTTTATGCTGAAGCTTGTGGCATGAATGGTGGCATAGCGTATTACAGTTGGTTGCCTTCGAAATTAGCGCTCATAGCTAATCTACTTGCTGTATTCGACGCGGATGTTTATGCGAAGGAAGAAAAACTCATTTTCCCTGCAGACGAAGGTGGTAAAGACGGCACGGTACTGTTCTATTCTGAAACCAACGAACTCGTTGATGAAGCTACCGATTGGATAAACAAAACTGTGGTTACACGCACGTATCACTGGAAAGACGGTGCTTTGCTACCGAGTTTCAACGCGCCCACGGAAACAGAATAAAGTACTTTCATTCGGAAAATAATTACTCCTAAAATACGAATGCGCGAAGTACGCCGTTTTAGATGTCGGCGCAGTTTAACGACAGGCATTTTGATTACGTCTGATATTTAAACGAATTGGGTCATTTTAACATTTCTTTATTGTTATATTTGCACGCATTTTTTCAAGGATGAAAAAGATAATTTTTGGGCTCATATGTCTTGTTTTCTCAACCTCCGCTGCTGCACAAATCCATGAGATTGGGTTGGCATTAGGCGGCAGTAACTACGTAGGCGATATTGGTCCGACAGATTATTTCAAACCGAATAAACTAGCTGGCGGAGTTTTGTACAAGTGGAATAAGAGTCCGCGTCATGCTTGGCGTGCGTCGTTTACACAAACAACACTTTCTTCAAACGACCGCGACTCAAAGGTTCCTTCTCGAAGAGACCGCGGCTATTCCTTTCGAACTACAACGCAAGAGCTTTCATTGGGTTTGGAATTTAATTTTTTTCCATTCGACTTGCATTCGCTACGCCCACAACTTACGCCCTACATCTACAGCGGTTTAAGCGCTATACGTTACGACAATCAGTATTTTATTAATGGAGGAACAGAATTCGATAAGAAGAAATTTGCCTTAGCCATTCCGATGGTTGTTGGCGTAAAAGCCAATATTTCGCCTCGTTGGGTAGTAGCTGCTGAAATTGGTGCTCGCTATACCTATACCGATAATTTAGACGCATCAAATCCCGACATTACAGATGCGATAAAATTTGGAAACACGAATAGCAACGATTGGTTTATGTTTTCATTGCTTTCGCTAACTTATACTTTTGGCAACAATCCTTGTTTTTGTCCCGAATAACTATGAGCGAAAAAAGTATACCCACCTTTGCAAAACTGCCACAGCACCTCGCCATTATCATGGACGGCAATGGGCGTTGGGCTAAGTTGAAAGGACTTTCGCGATCAATTGGCCATGAAAATGGAACCAATACCGTAAAACTAGTTATTGAGGCTTGCGCGCGAATTGGTATTCCGAATTTAACGCTGTATGCATTTAGTACTGAAAATTGGAAACGCCCGAAGCTGGAAGTCGATTTACTCATGAAATTGATGATAAAATCGCTTCGTCGAGAACTAAACACACTTGTTGAAAATGATGTGAAGCTCGAGGCGATTGGAAATATTGAAATGTTGCCGAAAGCAGCTAAAAAAGAGTTAATTCAAGTAATTGAAAAAACAGCAAACAACAAAAGACTAACACTCACAATTGCATTAAGTTACGGGTCTCGGGAAGAGATCACCCAAGCTGTTAAGAAAATTGCCGAGAAAGTTAAAAATAATATAATCAGCGAAAGCGATATTAACGATACAATTATAAATCAGCATCTTTACACGCGTTCATTACCGGATGTTGATTTATTAATCAGAACAAGTGGCGAACATCGCATCAGTAATTTTCTGTTGTGGCAACTCGCTTATGCAGAGCTCTATTTTACAGATGTGCTGTGGCCTGATTTTAATGAAGAGAATTTATATGAAGCTTTGGAAAGTTTCCAGAAACGCGAACGCCGATTTGGAAAAACCAGCGAACAACTAAAATAAACATTAGTGTTAAACAAGAATTTACTATTTGTCTCCCTTGCCCTCTTTTTCTTTGGAATTTTAGCCGCTCAGGCACAAATTCGACCTGATTTTGACAAAGGCTCTACCTATATACTTGCTGACGTATCTGTAACTGGTAAAACTACTTACAATGCACAAGTTGTAACGACTTATGCTGGGCTTGAAAAAGGAAAACCTATTACTGTTCCTGGAGAGGAGTTAAGTACAGCTATCAAAAAACTAGGAAAGCTTGGTTTGTTTAGCGAGATCGATTTTTACATAGAAAAGACAAGCAATGATTCCGTTTGGCTAAACTTGAATTTAGTTGAGTTACCGAAGTTAAACGATGTGAAAATCAACGGTGTAAAAAAGGGAAAAGCAGAAACACTTATAAAAGACAACGGACTTACGAAAGGAAAAATAGTAAACGAGAACTTAATTACCACCACGCGCAATTACATCGAAAACAAATATCGAAAAGAAGGTTTTTATAAAGCAAAAGCTATTGTTCGAACTATTCCGGACACAACTGCTGGCAATTTGGTTAACATGCTGATTAATATCGACAAAGGCGATAAGGTAAAAATTAGCAGCATTGAAATCGACGGCAATGAAAAACTTTCCGACGCTAAGATTCGCAAGGCGATGAAGAATACCAAGAAGATTAATCCAATTCGCCTTTTCAAACGATCAAAATATATAAAAGACAAATACGACGAAGACTTAGATGAAGTTGTAAAAGCGTATACATCAAGAGGATTTCGAGATGCTCGTATTATTTCTGATACAGTAACATATAGTGAGAAGAAAGATCGTCTTTCTATAAAAATTCAAGTAGAAGAAGGTAGAAAATACTACTTCGGAAACATTAAATTTTTAGGAAATTCGGTTTACACCGACCAACAGTTGAATCGACTTTTGGGAATTAAGAAAGGTGAAGTTTACAACGGCGTTTTGTTGGAGAAGAGAATTAGTGATCCGACCAAACCTGATAATGAAGATATTACAAACTTATATCAAAATAACGGCTACTTGTTTTCGAACATCAATGCCGTAGAAACGCGAACGTACAACGACACGATAGACTTTGAAATCAGAATTGTCGAAGGTCCGCTGGCGTATTTTAATAAAATTTCTGTCGTAGGAAACGACAAAACCAACGACAAGGTCATTTATAGGGAGTTGCGCACTAAACCGGGTCAGAAGTACAACAAAGACGCTATCATCAGAACAATTAGAGAAATTGGTGCTTTAGGATTCTTTGATCCGGAGGCGATTGATCCAAAATTTAAAAACGTTGATCCGGCAGCAGGAACGGTTGACATCGAGTACAATCTCGTTGAAAAAGGCTCGAGCCAAATTGAACTCCAAGGAGGTTACGGCGGTGGTGGTTTTATTGGCACACTCGGTTTGTCTTTCAACAACTTCTCTGCAAGAAATATGTTTAAAAAAGAAGCTTACACTCCTTTACCTATGGGCGACGGTCAGCGCGTATCACTTCGCTTACAAGGAAGTGCCTTTTTCCAAACCTACAGCCTGTCTTTCTCAGAACCCTGGTTTGGCGGCAAAAAACCGGTAAGTTTTAGTACGTCTTTATCGTATTCAAAACAATTTTTGAATGATTTCAGAACTAACAATGTCGATAGAAGTAGAAGTTTCAACATCATTACTTTATCGGTAGGACTTGCCAAGCAATTAACCGTTCCAGACGATTCGTTTGTTCTATCGCAATCTCTGAGTTTCCAATACTACGACTTAAACAACTACAACGTAGGATTATTCAATTTCGGAGACGGTGCTTCTAGAAATCTTGCCTATTCAGTTGGATTAACCCGCAACAACAAAGGTGTCAATCCTATCTTTCCTACTTATGGTTCGGAATTCAGTATTTCGGCAAAATTCACACCACCCTATTCGCTATTTAACGGTATAGACTACGCTAATCTTGGCAATCTGCCTGAGAATAAGCAAAGAAATAACGGAACGACGGTTATTGGAGGCGCTGATGGAACTCAGATTTTCCCCGGCGATTATATAAAACAAGTTGACTTAGTTGCCGCAGACGGAACGGTTACTCGTAATGCAACAGTTCGAGCCGATGGTCCGGAAGATGCTTCTGCTGACCTTTCAAAAGTTGATCAACAGAAATTCAATTGGTTAGAATATTACAAAATTAAAATGCGTGCGGATTGGTATACGAAAATTTATGATAAATTCGTATTGCGTTCTTTGGCTGAATTTGGTTTTCTTGGCGCTTACAATAGAAATCGAGGCGATGTTCCGTTCGAGCGTTTCTTCCTGGGTGGCGATGGTTTAGCGAATTTTATGCTTGATGGAAGAGAAACAATTCAATTGCGAGGCTATCCGAACCAGTCGTTAACACCAATAGTTACCGATTTAAATGGAAATGAAAGTCAACCTGGTGCAACAATTTATAACAAGTTTTCGTTAGAATTACGTTATCCAATTACGCTGGAAGGAGCTGCGTCGATTTATGCGTTAACTTTCATTGAAGCTGGTGCAGGTTATAACAGCTTTAAGGAGTACAATCCTTTTGTTTTGCAAAGATCAGCGGGCTTTGGTCTGCGTGTATTTATGCCCGCATTTGGATTGTTAGGGATCGATTTCGGTCATGGTTTCGACCCTACGCCGGGAGCAGCATCGGTTGGGAGAATGCAAGCAAATGGTTGGGAAACCCATTTCATCATTGGACAACAATTTTAGATTTGGCACGATATTTTCTTAAGATGTAGAGTATATGAAAAAATTGGTTTTATTTTTATTTGCGACAGCCGCTCTATTTAGCGCTCAAGCACAATCTGGTCGAGGCGTTCGCATAGGCTATATCGATATGAACTATATTCTCGAAAATGTACCCGATTACATCGAGGCCAAAAACCAGTTGGAACTTAAAGCACAAAAGTGGAAGCAAGAGATTGAAACCAAAAAGAACGATATTACGAAACTGAAAGAAGAACTGGCAAAAGAACGCGTCCTACTCACCAAACAGTTAATCGAAGAAAAGGAAGAAGAAATTGCTTTTCAAGAAAACGAATTATCTGCAATTCAACAAAAACACTTTGGCCCGCAAGGCGATTATATTATTCAAAAAGCGATGCTGGTAAAGCCGGTACAAGACCAAGTATTCACGGCAATTCAAGATATTGCTGAACAAAAAAAGTACGATTTTGTATTTGATAAATCGTCTGATTTAACGATGATTTTTTCTGCGAAGCGATTTGACATCAGCGATCAAGTAATTAGAGTAATTTCTAGAGCTTCTAAACGTACGCAAAAGAGTAAGAAAGAAATTCAGGAAGAAGAAAAGAAAGAATATGAGGAGAACCTAGAAGATGAAAATCCGGCTCTAGCTGAACGACGAAAAAGACTTGAGGAGAAAAAAGCACAAAGAGATAAGTTAATTGAAGAAAGAAAAGCGGCGGCACAAGCTAAACGAGAAGAGTCAGAAGCAAAAAGAAAAGCTGCTGTAGAAGCACGAACAACTGGGAAAATTTCAACAAAAACTTCTGCGGAAGGAGGCTCCGACAAGGGTACTGACACTAATGCAAAACCTGCTGCTCAGCAAAAAATAAGTTCAGATTCTACAGCAACAGCTAGACCAAAACCTCCGGTTAATAAAGACTCTATTGTAGCGGCACGAGAGGCTCAAAGACAAGCAAAGCTAGCCGAAAGAGAAGCTGCTATCGCAAAACGGAAACAAGAACTAGAAGACCGTAAAGCAAAAGCGGCTGCTACGAGAGAAGCAGCAAAAAAGGCTAAGGAAGAAAACAAAGATGCTACCAAACCCGAAGAACAAGGAGCTGCAACTCCAAAAAATAATAATTAACACCTTTTTAATTTTAATTTGATGATGAAACAATTGAAAACTTTACTAATCGCTGCTGTACTTATCTTTAGTGTGTCCATAAATGCAAGTGCGCAAACAAAATCAGCACATATTGATGTAGCTGAATTAATGACTAAAATGCCTGCCTATATTGATGCTCAAAAGCAACTAGAAAAACTTGGACAACAGTACGATAACGACTTTAAAGTGATGGTAGATGAATACCAAGCACGTTTGAAGAAATACGAGCAAGAGGCTGAAACTGTATCGGCTAAGATTAACGAAGAACGTGCAAAAGAAGTACAGGATTTAGAAAAAAGAATCCGTGAGTTTCGCGAAACAGCTCAGAAGGAATTAAGCACAAAGGAAGGCGACTTAATGAAACCTATCGAAGAAAAGGTTAAAGCAGCAATTCAAAAAGTAGGTAAAGCTAAAGGATACCAATATGTGTTCAATAGTGCAGGTTTACTATTGGCCGACGGACCAGACTTAACTCCAGATGTTAAAAAAGAACTAGGCTTCTAATAGATTTAAGACTTTAATTACTAAACTGCCCGAAACACCTCGGGCAGTTTTTTTTAACTTTGTTGTATGAGTACACAAGCAATTGGTTTGTTCGATTCGGGTGTAGGCGGTACTTCTATCTGGAAAGAAATACACAAGCTACTTCCATATGAAAACACCATCTATTTAGCAGATAGTGCGAATGCTCCATATGGACAAAAAAGTAAAGAAGAAATAATACATCTGTCGAAAAAAAACACTGAGTTTCTTTTAGAGAAAAACGTCAAAATAATTGTAGTTGCTTGTAATACGGCGACAACCAACGCCATAAAAGAGCTTCGTTCGAAGTATGAAATTCCTTTCATAGGAATTGAGCCAGCAATAAAACCTGCAGCATTAAATTCACAAACACAAACTATTGGAATATTAGCGACCAAAGGAACCATTAACAGCGAACTTTTTAGTAAAGCAGTACAAAACCATAAAAACGTAAAAATCATTGAGCAAATAGGTCATAACTTGGTTCCACTCATTGAAAAAGGGATGATTCAAAGTGCCGAAATGAGAGAGTTACTTGAAATTTATCTAAATCCGATGATTGAACAAAACATCGACTATCTCGTTTTAGGCTGCAGCCATTATCCATACCTCATTCCCGTAATAAAAGAAATCTTACCTCCTCATATTCAGATCATCGATTCGGGAGAAGCTGTGGCAAAACAAACAAGAAACGTATTAGAACAAAATAATCTTCTTGCAACTCATCAAAAACCAACTCTTACATTTTACACAAATAAAAGTAGTACTGTATTAAAAAGCTTGTTGAATAATTCAGAAGCTGTTATAATAGAACAAAATTTCTGAAGAAAGCACACTATCTCAAATTATTGATAGCTATAATTTAGCATAAATAAAACTAGGATTGCCATTACCGAGAATTTAGTTCGGAAAACCAAGAGCTGTACATTACATAGTTTTTTGAAATACGTTCAATTTCTCCTGAAAAAGCAGAAGTATCTATTCGCTTAACAGCTTTGGCGGGCACTCCGGCATAAATCCAACCCGACTCCAATTTCGAATGTTGCGTAACCACAGCACCTGCTGCAATTATGCAATTTGACTCCACTATGCAACCATCCATAATTATCGCACCCATACCTACTAGTACGTCATTGTGAATTGTACAGCCGTGAACAATGGCATTATGACCTATAGAAACTCGATCTCCTATACTGGTTGCATGTTTTTCAAAAGTGGCATGTATAATGGCTCCATCTTGAATATTAACTTGATTACCAACACGTATGCTGTTTACATCACCACGTACCACTGCATTAAACCAAACGCTGCAATTTAATCCCAACTGAACATCGCCTATAATGCAGGCTGTTGGCGCCAAAAAACAACTTTCAGGCACATAGGGTTTAAAGCCTCTTACTTCTATAATCATAATAAACCAACAAAAAATCCCGATCTATCAGACCGGGATTGAATTAATAACTAAACTTTTCTAGTTGATCGCAGGACAATTACAATCAAACTTCTCGCGCTCACAGAATAAATTTATACCTAAAGTAATCTGGTGAAATCCTCCACTTGTGAACTGTATGTCGCCCAATAGATGCGAGTAGGTGTACGCAAACATAAACTGTTTATAGTTTACACCAACAATCGGTGTAATGTATTGTAATCGTTGACTGTTAACGCTGCCGTTTTGTTCAAACTGTGCAGAATCAAATGATCTTCTGTAAGACAAAGCTCCCCAAAGTTGACCAAAGCTCACGTTTCTATACGCCTTCAGGTTAAGATCTATAGACTTTTCTTGAGTTTCATCAACTAATTGAAACAATACTGAAGGCTCCCATAATATACGATCAGCATCGCCAAAAGTATAACCCGCACTTAGAAGAAGCTTTCTCAAGTTTGGAGATTCGATATCGCTATACAAATCACGAGAACTTGTTAGCAAATTCTTTACCGTCAAATGAGTATAAAAGTCTAAGTAGTTGTAACTAGCTCCTACATCCACATTAAAATATGAATCTCTTTGAATAACACCACCTACCACAGGATCGAAATCTACGAATTGTGTCTCGTCTAGCTGTGATTGAATTAAACCAACATTCATACCGAATGAAAGCTGATTTAAGTCGACTTCACTTCTTGAAAACATAATGTGGTGTGCATAGGTTAATTTTACACCTCTTTGTGAGTGATATCCATTCTTATCATTGAATACGATGATACCCCCACCGGATTGCTCGCCCAATCGACCGTTAAAACTTGCCGTTTGAAGTGCCGGAGCGTCTTCAACGCCAAACCATTGTTGGCGAGCTGTAACACGTATCTTTGCGCAATTAGCTGCACCAGCCATAGAAGGGTGTATCAAATAATAATTATCCGACAAATAATCTGAATAAATCGGAATACCTTCTTGAGAAAATGAGATTTGGGTTATTAAAAATAACAGCGCCAGGTACCTCTTTTTAAAATTCATTGTTAACTTTTTAATGCAAAGTGCGATTTAAATTCTTTTAAAACTCCACCTTCAGAATACTGAATAGTGAACCAATAATCATCCGCTTTCATCGGATCACCGTTGAACGTACCGTCCCAACCTTGACTAGTTGTACTGATTTGTTTCAAGAGTTTACCGAAGCGGTCAAATATAAAGATTTTTGCTTGCAATTGATTAGCTAAAGTCGAAATATTCCACGTATCGTGGTAACCGTCGCCGTTTGGTGTGAAAAACTTCGGATAATCGATCACAGTAATCGATGTAAATGCTTCACCACAAGCGCGTAAGTCACGTGCGTAGATGGTGTGATTACCCGCATTGTCTTGACTTAACACCGTACGAACTCCCGTAAATACATTACTTGTTTGCCACGGACCGTCGTCGAGACGATATTCGTATTCACCCGGTGGATTTACCGTAACGGTTACTGTAGCGTTTTCTGCAAAAAACAGTGTTTCCACGGAAGCCGTTACACTCGTTGGTGGCTCCGATGCCGTAATGCTCGCCGTTGCCGAACGCGTACAACCTGTAGCGACATCGGTTACATCAACGCGGTACAAACCAACAACCTCGGCATCTATCGACGCTAAGTTGCTGAATTGCGGTTGCTGCACATCGTCGATAAACCACTCGAAATCGTAAGTGCCGTCGTTGGGTAAACCCGTATCCAATGTGTACGTGCTCGTATTAGTAGGGTCGTTATTAAAGATACAGATATAGCCATCTTGATCTAGTTTCGGTTGTGGAATGTTGGTTACCGCAACCGTTGCTTGTGTATTCGGAGCGGCAGATAAATCTACCAAACAAGCAGGCAAATCATTGCGCTTAACTGTAAGTAATTGGTACACCTGCGTTTCTTCGATGATGCCTGTGGCAACAACTGCAGTACCTGAACCACTTAGTGTAACACTTTGTGGAGCGCCGCCATTGATACTGTAGGTAACTACCGCAAATGGCGTTCCGCTGATGATCACGTCGGCCGAATTACCCGCACAAATACTCGGCTCTAATCCGTTGGCGATGCTCGCTGTTGGAAGTGCCACTACAGCTAAGCGAGCTACGTTGCTTGTTACAGGCGGACATGATGCGTTTGAAACTACAACTGTATAATTTGCCTGATCGTCGAAATCAACCGAAGTTAATGTGAGTATTTGGCCAGTTTCTTCGAAAATATCTTCATTGTTTTTCTTCCATTGGTATTGTAAATCAATTCCCGTTGCCTGAACTAAGAAGGTAACGTCCTCGCCGAAACAAGCCGTTACACTTGAAGGTTGGGTTGTTATCGTAGTGGCTGGATTTACAACTACCGTTGCGGCTACAGATTCATCTGGCGGACAGACTCCACCATTACTCACTTCAACACTGTAATCACCAGCCTGACCTTGGGTAATACCTGAAATAGTCAAGGTTGCATTAATTTCTCCATCTAAATTCACTCCATTGCGTTTCCATTGGTACTCCAATGCTGAACCCGTAGCGGTAACGCTCAAGCTAAGTGTTTCTCCTTCGCAGAGTGTCTCACCAACTGGATCGGTAACCACTTGTGGCGCTTCTAAAACAACAACAGCCGTTGGAACCGATTGAACTGCTGGAGTACAAGCGCCGCTAACTTCCACGGTATAATTCCCTGCTTGCGCTAGAGTAATATTCGGAACAGTTAGTGTTGCTAATGCGGGCGATGAAGCTGTGATTGGAGCATTGTCTAAGAACCATTGGTAGCTCAAATTAGTTCCAGTAGCAGCCACACTTAAAGTTAACGTTTCACCTTCACAATAATTTGTTGCGGCTTGTGGTTGCGCAGAAATCTGCGGTAACGTATTAACCACAATAGTAGCTACTGCCGAGAGATCATCCGGACAATTACCGCTATTGCCAACCAGTACTGAATAAGCACCTGCCTGCGCTGTGGTTATGTTTGGAATAGTCAAGCTCGCTGCATTTGCAAGTGGAATATCATCGCCATTAAACTTCCACTGATATTCTGTTGCACTAGATGCAACTACACTTAAAGTAAGAACATCGCCTTCGCAACGTACTTGACTTTGTGGGTCGGTTATTACTTGTGCAGCATCCAAAACAACTACTGTTGTCGGAACTGATTGCACCGATGGCGTACATGCTCCGCTAACTACCACAAAATAATCTCCTGCATCGGCAGGCGTAAGTCCAGTTAAACTGTAGGTGCTATTTAGATTTGATAAACTTGATATTGGATTTGACAGAGAATTCAAAAACCATTGATATTGCAAATTAGTACCTGAAGCACCAACGCTTAAAGTGAGTGATTCGCCAGAACAGTAACCTGCGGCAGCTATCGGTTGCGTTGTGATTTGTGGCAAACTATTTACTGTGAGCGTTACATCTGTAGAAAATTGAGGTAGGTTACAATTATTATTAACCTCCACGCGATAGGTACCTTCGTCTGAAAGCTGTGCGTTGGCAATCGTTAAAGTTTGGGTCTGACTACCGGTAACAGTAGCTGAATCTGAGATTGGTGTAGTCCCTTTAAACCAACGATATGTAAGTCCAGGACCTGTCGCATTAACCGTCCAAACCTGAGTATCACCTTCGCATATTGTATTCGAACTGATAAACGGTGCAACTATAACAATCGGCTGATCAACAGACAACGCTGCTAAAGCCGAATCAATACTACCACAACTGTTGCTTACACGCACGAAATAATCGCCCGCATTGGCTGGTGTTGGATTGGAAATTGTTAAAGTCGTTGTATCCACTCCCGAAAACTGACCGCTATTACTCAACGGGTTGCCGTTATAGAACCATTGGTGTGTGATTGAATCGCCCGTTGAAGCTACAGTAAAAGTAGTAGTGGTAATTCCCGGACACAAACTCTGACCAACAGGTGGCGTGGTGATTGCTGCCGGCGCAATAACGTTTACCGTTACAGGTGCTGGAAATGTAGTAGCGGCACAAGAAGGTGTATCGGCACTAGCGATACTGGTTATAGAATACGTAGTTGCAGCACTAATACCTGCTGTGATACTCACAATAGCATTACCCGCTGCATCTAAAGGTACGGGAGTTGAAGAAGTACCGTCCGAAAGTGTAACCGTAGCGTTGGCAGTACCCGAAATTAGTAAGTTAAACGGATCGCCTGCACAAACATTGCTATTGCTGGTCGTAAACTGCGTAACAACCGGAATCGGATTTACAATTACAACAGCTGATTGACCTGCGAGAGTCGCTGTACATGGAGGGGTGTCAGATGTTGCAACGCTTAACAAATTAACGGTAGTACTCGAAGTTAAGTTATTTAGTGTAATAAGGCCTTGCCCGCTTCCATCAATCGCTATTGATCCACTTTGAGTACCCGACAAATTCTGATACTCGAAATTAACTGTAGTATTAGGTGTTCCGGAAACTGATACCGTACCAGTACCGCCTGCACAAATAGGATTAGGAGATCCGATTGTTGCAGTTGGCGCCCCGGTTGAAACTGTAACGGTATCTAAAACAGGTGTTCCAACGAGAGAACAAACTGTGGATGTAATTAATTCAACTTTGGTCAAATTAACAGTAAAAGGAGTAACTACATTTGTAAAAGCTAGTTGAAACAGTCCGCTTGAATCTAAAATTGCTGTTAGATCTGAACCACCGTCAATGTTATAAGTTATGGTTGCACCGGCTAATCCTTGAAATTGAACAGCTGTGTTACTTCCCGAACAGACCGTAAAATTGTTTGGCACTATTTGAGCCGTAACCTCTGGTAGTACTGTTATGACAATTGAATCTGAATCACAATCAATCCCATTATCATTGGCTGTAGCTGTATAGGTATAAGTACCCGCTGGTAGGACAGCAGAATCGGTAATAGTAGCGCCAGTTGCTGTAAAGCCATTCGGACCGGTCCAATTAAAAGTAGCTGCTGGCTTATCACTGGTGGCAGTGATGGTAATAGGATTGGAGTAACATACGGAAAAATCTGTCGGAAGTGTGGTTATACAACAGCTCTCTACCATTATTTCGACCACCGGAGTAGTGTACGAAATATCATCTGAAACTTGAATAGTGTATGCGACGCTATACGGAGTGTTGCTAGGAGTACTGGCTTCGTAATTAATAACTCCCGTTACTGGGTCGATGGCAAGTCCCGAAGGTGTTGCAAAATATGTTCCACCAGGCTCTAAATCCGCACTTGGTGTTGGTGTACCGATAACTCCTGGCGCACTACAGCCTGTAGAAACATCATAAGCGATAGTACCCGTTGGTGTAAATACATCTAAAACGAAAGGCCTATATTTTGCACAAAACGCCGTAGAGTTTAAATCTCCAATCCGCATCCACAATGTGAGCGGCAAGTCTTCGAAATTAACTACAAAAGGAACTGCTTCATTTATATTATTTGCAAAATCCATAGCAGACTGTTGATCTGGATGATATGACACTTCGTACAATGCAGAACTGAATCCATTCAAAACTTGTAATGTCTGGTTAATATCAAATGCCACTGTTGGCGTAAAAGGATTAAAAAGGATGATATTCTCAGGATCAGCTGTAGGAATTGGATCAGTAAAATTGACAATAATATCATCCGTTTTTTTACAACCGGTTGCAAAAGTTATCACCGCTGTGTATACACCATTTTCTGAAACTTGCAGCTGAAACTGATTTTCTCCATCGATTTTCACACCATTAAGAAGCCAGCTGTAAGTAGCATTTGGCAGCGGTGCAGAACCAATTTGTATCATACGAATTTCTTCATCACAAACGGCATTTCCTCCTTCAAATTCAGTAACATCGTCAAATGGTGCCGCTCCTGAAATTTCAGATTCAAAATCAAAACTTCCTCCTTCAATAAAAACAGCAGAAGCCAACGCAGCATCTCCTTGGTTTGCTATTACCAGTTTGATGGAATATTGGTGTCCGGGAATAACATCTCCCTGCGCTTGCATAATGCGCGTCTGTCCGTTAAAGTTAATCGCTGCGTTTGCTGCAACAGTTGCATCGGCATTATTAAAATTATACTTCCCAAACCACTGCGGATTTTGCCCTCCATCACAACCGGGAAGGTGGATGGTAGTTACCTTTACAGGTATATTCGTATTTGGAATAACGGCGAGGTTTTTAGGTTGCCCTCCCGCTGTAAGATCTGTCAAAATAAACGCAAAAACGTCGGAGTATGTACATTCAAAGTTGTTCTGACTGTATTCCTCAGAGGCGAAAACAAAGTTAAACTTTAGCTTATCTGTCGACGGAACAAAATTAAACCGAAGAAAGGCTGCGTCATTGGTCGTATTTGCTGGAATACCAACTGGCGGCACCATAAATCCTGGGTTAAAATCAGTGTCGCCTGCCCAATTTCCTCCATCTACTATAGCAGCGTTTGGTCCTGCCGCACCATTAGGATCCATAGCATTACCGCAAACTAAAACGATACCGTCTTGTATGGGAAAGTCTGAATTTCTTCTATTAAAATAACCAACAGAGTAATTCAAAGGATTTGGACCACTAGATAACTGCCAGTTACTTGTTTCTGCACAATTAGAACGCACTAAAACGTTTTGAACAAAACCTTCTGCTAAACCGCTAAGCTGACCATTCACAGAATACTTCGCAGGATCATTTTCTACCAATATAAATCTAGATGCAGGCGTGTTAACGTCTGTACTCAAGTTATTTGCAATATTTCCGTCAGGGGTGTCACTTGCTACTGAAGCGGTATTGGTAAAATTACTATTACTACCTATGTTATAATTGGCAGGTACCCGAACTCTAATTGTGTATGTAACCGTGGCTCCTGCTGCGAGCGAAGGTAAATTTGATATCATTGTTCCAGTACCTGAAGTCCCATTCGGACCTACCCAAGTCATATCAAATGAAACTATTGCAGTGTTAGTAGCTATCGGATTACTCGGAAGCAAATCTATAACTGAAACATTTATGGCGTCGGACGGACCATTATTGATTACTGTAACTACATACTCATTGAATTCTTCGATCGTAAATCCAGGAACTGCATCACCAATTTTATCGTCAACAAAACGCGTTTCAGCATAAGTGGTTTTATTATCTGTCTTTAAAACAGACAAATCAGCAAACGGTCGCGGTAAATCAACATCTGACGCCTGATTATTAGAACTATTTGTGTCTGAAGCAAGTGTTGCATTTACCGTATAAACCAAATTAGCTGTTTGAGGAAAACTTGCCGGAACATTTACAGTTACGGTATATTGAACTGCTGAGCCAGCGGGTAAGGAGGAAATAACGTCAACCAAAGCCCCGTTGCCCGATGTGCTATTACCCGTCCAAGTAGCTGAGGTGATATCTGCTGGCAAACTGCTATTTACATTAACATTATTTGCCGCGACAGTGCCTAAATTGCGGACTGTTATTGTATAGATTGATGTTTGACCAGCTATATAAGTGGTTACACTATTAGAAATTGTTACTGAAATATCGTTTGCAACCGCAGAATTCACGGGAACGGTAGAACCTGTTGCTGAATTATTCACAAGATTTAAATCAGCTGTTGAACTGCTTACACTTGCTGTATTATTCAAAGTTCCTGAAAAATTAACAGGGATATCAACAACTACAGTAAAAGTTACGCTTGCCCCTACTCCTAGCGACGGAATTGTCAAGTTAAGCGGGCCCGAGCCCGAAAGTCCATTATTGGATGTGTAAGAAATTATTGCAGCACCCACAGGATTTGCATTTGAAATCAGAACATTAGTTGCTACTCTTGGGCCATTGTTTGTAACCGTAACAACAAAAGTGGCTTGTGTTCCTTTGGTCGGCGCAGGAGTTGGCGGAGTAACTGTAATTAAAACGTCGGAACTTGGAGGTGAATTTGTGTCTGAAATAGTGTTGTTTGAAGTATCCGAATCTGTCGCAAAAGTTATTGTTGGAGTTACAACTATAGCTGCGTTTGCAGTAATAGGAACGGTAACATTATACGTATAAATTACAGTTTCTCCAGCAGCTAGTGAAGTGATATTATTATTTATTGCTCCAGTTCCGTTGGTGCCATTTCCGACCCAAGTTACCGTAGTTATTCCTGCGGGAATTGGAATAGAAACGTTTACCGCTGCCGCACTTTGAGGGCCATTGTTAGTAACTGCAACTGTGTAGGTTTGTACTGTACCCGGTGTATAAGTTGTGGTATTATCTGATATTGAAACTGTTACATCAGCTTGTGGATTGGAAATAACATCAACATCAAGGCCCGCATTATTGCTTGGAAATAAATCACCTGATGAACTTGTAACCGTTCCAGCTACTATCAAATCTCCTACAAAACCAGCAGGTACAGCTACATTTAAAGTGTATGTCACTGTAGCGCCAACAGCCAAATTTGAAATTGTATTTGTAACTGAGGTATCTCCGGTAGCGGCATTACCATTCCATGAAGTTATTGAAGCTCCACCGCTTAAAGCCGGAATAGAAACGTTAATATTCGTCGCCGGCGTTGGACCGTTATTTCGGACAACCACAGTATAAACTAGTGTTGATGGCGCGACATAAATCGTTTGCCCATTTGATATAGTCATTTGCAAGTCGGCGGTAAGTAATGGCACGTCGGTATCTGTTGCCACATTATTTGCAGTCGCAGTATCGGTTAAACCTTGAGAAACAACAGTAACTGTACTTACTAAATTAGCAGTAAATGATGGCGAAACCGTGTAATTGATTGTATATACTACTGACTGGCCAGGGCCTATACTTGGAATTGTTTGTGTGATACCCCCTGTTCCGCTAGTTCCTATAGAAGATGTCCATGTGTATGTTGTTAAGCCCGAAGGCGAAGGATTTGTTACAGTAACTCCGTTGACAGTCTCGATGGAGTTATTAGTTATCGTAATTTGATACACTCCTGGAGAGGTCGTTCCACGAACGTATTCAGTATTGTTGTTTGTAATGGTTACGCTAATATCTCCGTTTCGTCTGGTATCAGAATCTGTGCATGTTGAACAGGCTGAGTTTGGATCAAAAATGGTCGAGTCCACATCAACCGAACTTACCAACGGTGATAGTGCTGTTGGTGAAATAGCAACATTTATAGTGTAGGTAATAGACTCCCCAACCAATAAAGTAGGTAAAACCAAGTCCAACAAATCGGCTCCTGCTGTCCCGTTTGAAGCTGACCAGTTAACCACGTCTGCTCCAGCCGACAAACTTTGCACAACAGATACATTTTCAGCCGTTTGCGGACCATTATTTGTTACTACAAGATTGTATGTTGTTTGCGATCCTCCTGCAAAAGTTGTCTGATTATTGGTAATAGTAGTTACTATATCAGCTCCCGATGTATTAATATCGGTACATCCGTCGCATTGTGAATTCAAATCAGTTTCAACTCCGCTGGCATTGGCTACTGCAATTAAAGATCCCGTAAAGCCAATCGGAACATTTATAGTTACTGTATAAGTTACATTTGCGCCTACTGCCAAACTAGGAATGGTGTTGGATAATGCACCCGTTCCGCCTGTAGCGTTACCCGCCCAAGACATTGATGTTATACCAATAGGCAAAGGAAAAGTAACATCTACGTTTGTAGCTACATCTGGACCTAAATTCTGAACAACGACTGTATATGTAGAGCTACTTCCGGGTATATAGGTATTCGAATTATCTGAGTTAGTAACTGTAATATCAGCTCCCTGTGCTTTTACATCGAATTGAGTTACATTGTTATTTGTCAAATTTGCATCCGTTGAGGTTGAAAAAACCGAACAATTTAATTGCAAGAGCACTTGAAAATCCGTGGGAACAGCGATATTTAGTGTGTAAGTAACGGTTTCTCCAACAGCTAAATTACCTAAATTGTCAGACAAGGCTGTTCCCGCACCAGAACTACCATTCGAACCTGTCCAGGTAAAATTAGCATCTGGAATTGTGCTAGGTATATCACAGAAAATCGAAACATTTAATGCTGGCGTCGGCCCTAAATTTGTTACCGTAGCAATATAGGTAGATACTTGTCCCGGAAAATAATAAGTGGTATTATTCGTAAAAGTAAGCCCAATATCAGAAGCGCTTTGTTGATCGGTATCAGAAGCTGAGTTCGAATTGGAATTCGGATCTGCTACCGCTGGCAATGCCGGAGAGGGCGGTGCGGTAAGTGCTGGAGCTCCGATACTGTTGGCCGTAGCTGCAACTGTAAGAGCTCCACTATATGTTAATGGAACGTCTATAAACAACGTGTAGGTAACCGTTTGTCCAGAAGTTAATGTGCGTATCCGATCAAAAAGCTGCGAATTTGAACCCGATGTATTATTACTGCCTTCCCAATAATACCCATCAGTGATTCCAGCAGGAAGCGGACTAATAACCTCAACGCCATTGGCCGTATTGGGTCCAAAATTTGAAACGGTTATCGTGTAAATCAACTCCGTCCCAGGAACATACACAATTTGATTGTTCGTTACAGAAACTACAACATCAGCCTGCTGAGCTACTGCTGTTTGTATGAATCCAAAAAATAAAAGTACTTGTAATAATTTTTTCATAGCGATACCCAAATGTTAGTCGATACCTGTATCTAAAACCTTAAGCTTTCCTTAAAGATTTATTAAATCTCCAAATATAAATAAGTAACCGTAGTTTCTTTGTTAATTTTGCAGAATACTACAATTTTTATGGAAAATGTTATAATTAAGTCAACTCAAAACCCAATAATATTAAAGTTTGAGTTGCAAGCACATACAATATCTGGCGGACAACATCAGTTTAAAAACATCGATGAAGCCGCAAATTCTCCCCTAGCCCAACAGCTTTTTTACCTCCCTTTTGTAAAATCAGTTCTTCTCGCAGATAACTTTATCGCCATTGAACGTTACAATATTGTCGAGTGGGAAGATGTAAAAGATGCTGTCGCAGAACAAATAAACGACTTTCTTAACAACGGCGGAATTCTCGTAAAATTGCCCGAAAAACCAGCTTTCGACATCAAAAAACCAGCAACGGTTTACGGCGAAACCACACCAAACCCTGCTGTACTGAAATTCGTTTGCAGCCGAATACTCACTAAAGTAGCCGCCGAATTCAAAAATATCGACGAAGCGCAAGAAGCACCACTAGCTATCGAGCTCTTCAAATTTCCTTACGTAAAAGAAGTCTTTATCGACGAAAATTACGTTTCCGTAACCAAATACAGCAGTTACGACTGGAACGAAATTACCCTCGAACTGCGCACGTTCATCAAAAGTTATGTGGAAAGCGGCGGTCCCATTCTCAACGAAGAAACTTTCAAAAAAACCGCTGTCGCAGAAAAGCAAACTGTCGCCAATTTCGACAACCTAGATACAACGTCACAGCAAATTATCAATATCCTCGAAGAATACGTAAAACCTGCCGTTGCAGCCGATGGTGGAAATATACTCTTCGATTCGTACGATCCGGAAGATAAGCGCGTAAAAGTTGTTTTGCAAGGCGCTTGTAGCGGTTGCCCATCGTCAACGTTTACTTTAAAAAGTGGAATAGAAAACATGTTGAAAGACATGCTAAAGGACGAACAAATAAAAGTCGAAGCGATTAACGCCTAGCACCCAACATTCGGATACGCATGAACGAACTCGCCCAACAAAAAAGTGTGTATCTTAAACAACACGCCAACAACCCCATTCACTGGAAGGCGTGGTCACCAAAAATTCTAGATCAAGCTACCGCAGCCGATAAACTAATCGTTTTTAGTATCGGCTACGCGGCTTGTCATTGGTGTCACGTGATGGAACACGAAAGTTTTGAAAATCAAGACGTTGCCGCACTCATGAACCAGCATTTCATCTCAGTGAAAATTGATCGTGAGGAACATCCCGATATTGACGCCGCTTACATGAAAGCCGTGCAACTCATGACCCAACGCGGCGGCTGGCCACTAAATGTTGTTACCTTGCCCGACGGTCGACCAATCTGGGGCGGAACGTACTTCCGAACCGAAGAATGGATGACTGTACTGGAACAACTCGCCAACTTATACCGCAACAAACCCGAAGTTATTTTCGAATACGCGGAAAAATTAGAACACGCGCTACTTTCCATTCAAAATCCGTTGGAAATAAAACCGCTTTTCGAATTTCCATCAAATGCTGAAAATCAAAAAGCTTTCTTTGATAAACTACTCGAAAAATGGTCGCCCAACTTCGATCACGAATGGGGCGGAATGGATCGCGCACCCAAATTTCCGATGCCTTCTAACTATAAGTTGCTGCTGGAAATTGGGAAATATTTCAACGAAAAAACATACAGCAATTTCGCGCTGTACACTCTGAAACGAATGGCTTTGGGAGGAATCTACGATGCAGTAGAAGGCGGATTTTCACGCTACTCCGTTGACCACCGTTGGCACGTGCCTCATTTCGAAAAAATGCTCTACGACAACGCACAATTGCTTTCGCTTTGCGCTGAAGTAGCCCAGTATTTCAACGACTCTTTTCTCAAACGCATCGCAACGCAAACCACGCAATTTCTGGAAGAGAATCTAAAATCCGACTCTGGTTTGTATTTCGCCTCGCTCGATGCCGACAGCCTAACAGCCTCCGGAACCTCAGCCGAAGGTGCTTTTTATACCTGGACAAAAACCGAACTCCAAGAACAACTACAAGATGATTACGAGTTCTTCTCCAAAATCTTTAATATCGATGAACTCGGCTATTGGGAAGACGAACACTATGTTTTGTTTCGAACCGAAGACGACCTTTCTTTGGCGCACAAATTTAACTTCCACGAAAGTGCTTTCACAGAAAAACTAGAAAACGCGTTGCTCCGATTAAAAACGGCGCGGAAAAAGAGATTTGCTCCGGTTACCGACACCAAAAAAATAACTTCCTGGAACGCCCAACTCCTGAGCGCTTACTGCAAAGCTGCCACTGCATTCCGCGACGAAAATTACGTGCTTCGGGCCACCAACTTAGCTCGCGCACTTGAAAAAAACTGCCTCGACAACAATCAGGTT
>JAIXTU010000343.1 GCA_027483785.1 Flavobacterium sp. | reverse complement strand
GTTCCGATGAGCATACCGCCAGCCGCAGCTGTACCAATAGTTCGGTTTCCGATTTTACCCGGACCCGTTGCAAATACCAAGGGAATTAGCCCAGCGATGAATGCAAAAGAAGTCATTAAAATAGGACGGAATCGAACCACGGCACCCTCAATCGCTGCTTGATAAACCGTAAGCCCTTGACTGTGCCTAAGTGCAGCAAACTCTACAATTAATACCGCGTTTTTCCCTAACAAACCAATAAGCATTACCAATGCAACTTGCGCGTAAATGTTGTTTTCTAAACCGCAGATTTGCAGCAGTAAGAACGCACCAAAAACTCCACCGCCTAAGGATAAAATAACGGCAAAAGGCAGAATGAAACTCTCATACTGCGCTGCTAAAATCAAGTACACAAAGCCCAAACAAATCAAAAAGATGTATATCGCTTCATTTCCACGAGCTACTTCATCTTTGGCGATTCCGGCCCAGTCGATTTCGTACCCACGTGGCAACACTTTGGCAGCAACTTCATCGATGGTGGCAATGGCTTGTCCGCTGCTGTAGCCTGGCGCTGGTTGTCCGGAAATTTCGGAAGCTGTGTACATGTTTTGTCGTGTAATTTCCGACAAGCCATATACCTTTTCCATACGCATAAATGCTGAAAATGGTACCATTTCATCGCGGTCGTTCTTCACATACAACTTCAGGATATCGTCAGGAAGAGCGCGATATTCAGGTGCGGCTTGAACAATAACTTTGTATTGGCGTCCGAATTTGATGAAGCTAATTTCATAGTTACTTCCTACCAAAGTGGATAGCGTATTGGTTGCATTTTCGATAGAAACGCCTTTTTGCTGAGCCAAATCGTTGTCGATTCGGAGCATAAACTGCGGGAAACTTGCGCTGTAAAATGAAAATACGGACGATAATTCTGGGCGTTTGTTTAATTCTGTGACAAAGTCTCGGCTTACTTCTTCCAATTTGTGGTAATCGCCCGTGCCAGTTTCGTCTAATAATCGCAACTCAAAACCGCCGGCAGCTCCGTAGCCGGGTAGCGCTGGTGGTTGGAAAAATTCGATGGTGGCACCAGCAATGTTTTTCGACTTTTCTTCAATTTCTTCAATCAATTCTAGGGCAGAATGTTCCCGCTCGTCCCAAGATTTTAGATTAATCAGACAAGTTCCTGAATTGGCTCCAGTTCCTTCAGTTAAAATTTCGTAACCTGCCAAAGCGGAAACGGATTTCACATCGGGAATAGACTCGCAGATTTTTTGCAACTTCTCCGCGATTTCGTTCGTTCGTTCCAAACTCGAACCAGGTGGCGTTTGAATAACCGCGTAAAGCATTCCTTGATCTTCGTTGGGAATAAAACCCGAAGGTAACGTGTTGCTCAAAAAGTAAATTCCAGCGCAAAAAGAAAGTAGAATTCCGAAGGTAAGAACACGGCGGTTTACAATGCCTTTTAAAATAGCTCCGTATGTACCCGACAAGCTGTCGAACCAACTATTGAAACCAGCGACAGCCCGATTTATGGCATTTTGCTTTTTCTTTTTTCCGTGATTGTTTTTTAACATCATGGCACACAAAGCTGGTGTCAATGTCAATGCAACTAAACCGGATAGAATAATTGCCGTAGCCATGGTGATGGAGAATTGGCGATAGAAAATCCCGACAGGACCCGACATAAAAGATACGGGAATAAATACGGCAGCCATGACAAATGTAATTGCGATAATGGCGCCGCTTACTTCGCCCATCGCTGCTTGAGTAGCTTTTCGCGCCGATAAATGTTCGGTTTCCATTTTAGCGTGCACGGCTTCGATGACCACTATCGCATCATCAACAACAATTCCGATGGCTAAAACCAACGCGAATAGTGTGATGAGATTTAGTGTAATGCCAAACAATTGCATAAAAACAAAGGTTCCAATCAGCGACACAGGTACGGCTATTGCAGGAATAAGTGTTGATCGCCAGTCGTTTAAGAATAAGTAAACCACAAAACCAACCAGCAAAAACGCTTCAACCAGCGTATGTAAAACCTTCTCAATCGACGCATCGAGGAACGTCGACACATCGTAACTGATTTCATAGTCCATGCCTTTTGGAAAGCGATTTTTCTTTATCTCGGCTAGTTTTTCCTTGACATTTTCAATGACTTGTGTCGCATTACTGCCGTACGATTGTTTTAAAACGATTGCTGCTGATGGTCGGCCGTTGTAATTCGAATAAATATCGTACATCGAACTACCGAACTCAATATTGGCAACATCTTTTAAGCGAAGCAATTCACCATCGGGTGTCGCACGAACGACTACATTTCCGTATTGTTCGGGCGTGGTGAAACGACCTGGATACTTTAAAACGTATTCAAAAGCTTGCGATCGTTTTCCAGAAGCTTCGCCAGTTTTCCCAGGCGAGGCTTCCAAACTTTGCGAACTTAAAGATTCCATTACTTCTTCGGCCGAAATTTTATAGGCCAGCATTCGGTCGGGTTTTAACCAAATTCGCATGGCATAATCGCGGTTTCCGAGGATATCGGCAAATCCGACGCCATCGACACGTTTCAACTCGGCGAGTAAATTAATATCGGCAAAGTTGTACAAGAATTTTTGATCGGCATTTTTGTCTGTCGAATACAGGTTCACATACATAAGCATGTTCGATTCCTGACGCGAAATCTTGATTCCTTCGCGAATAACCAGAGGCGGGAGTTTGTTTACTACCGAAGCCACTCGGTTTTGTACGTTTAACGTGGCTTGGTTAGGGTCGGTTCCGAGGTTAAAAACGGCTTGAATGGAGGCTTCACCGTCGTTACCAGCGTCGGCCGACATATATTTTAAACCTGGAACACCATTAAGTGCACGTTCTAAAGGAATGATTACCGACTTGATCATCAGTTCGTTGTTTGCACCGGGATACTCGGCAACGATACTTACTTTTGGTGGGGAAATAGCAGGAAATTGGGTTACTGGTAATCCGATAAGCGCCAAAACTCCTAGGAATACGATAATGAGCGATATTACGATAGATAATACCGGTCTTTGAATGAATCTACTAAACATAAGTTCTAGGATTTTACGGTTACTCTGCCTTGAGTTTTAATTTCTTAAGCAAAGCTTTAGGCTCCTCGAACGCATATTTGATGTGGTCGTTATCGTTGAGCTTTTGAAGGCCGTCGAGAACGATTTTTTCACCAACTTTTAAACCTGATTTTACTACGTACAAGTCGGGTAATTCCCCAGCGACGACAATTTCGCGCGATTTTACCTGATTCGCAGCATTCACTACAAAAACGAATTTCTTGTCTTGAATTTCGTAAGTGGTTTTTTGTGGAATAACAAGCGCATTTCGCATCGGAAATTGCATTTGTACCTTACCCGTTTCTCCGTGTTTGAGTAATTGCTTTGGATTGGGAAAGCCAGCGCGAAAGGCAATATTTCCGGTTTCAGCATCAAATTCACTTTCAATTACTTCGATTTTTCCTTTGTACGGAAGTGTGTCGCCGTTCGCTAAAAGCAAATCGACGTTGGTTTCACCACGATCAGAAACGTGTAATTTGTAATCCAGATATTCGGGTTCAGAAACATTGAAATAGGCAAACATGTGCGAGTTATCAGACAAAGTGGTGAGCATTTCTCCTTCGTCGATTAAACTGCCGAGTTTTTTTGGAATTCGGTCGACCGTTCCGGAAAAAGGTGCGCGAATTTCGGTGAACGATAAATGTAGTTTTGCCATGGAAACAGCGGCGTTTGCTTGTTCTAAACGCGCTTGTGCCACCAGTTGTTCGTTTCGAGAAACGATATTTTTATCAGCTAATGTTTTAGCATTCTTTAATTCAATAGCTGCTGCTTTTGCTTCGGCTTGCGCTTTTTGCAATTCGGCTTGATACAAGCGCGGCATGATTTTGAAAAGGAGTTGACCCTTGTTTACGAATTGGCCTTCATCAACGTAAATACGTTCAAGAAAACCACGTTCCTGCGTGCGAATCTCGACGTTTTGTACCGAGCGAATTTGCGCTACATATTGTTTTACAAACGTGGTATCTATTTGGATTGGAGCCGTTACGGAAAAGGTAACGTCTTCTTTTTTTTTTTTTTTTTTATGGGCGCAGCTAGCACTGCCAAGGCATACCAAAACGGCAGCCACAATCATTTTTTTGACCATGATCAAACGATGTTTTTTGCGCATGTGCGCAAGAGTTTAAAGGATTTTTGTTAGGAAATTTGTCCCGAAGGACGAACATCGGTGCGACAACTTGTCGCCGGTATTCACAGTCTGAGTACGCGGATAAAGAGGTAAATCGGGCAAGAACGTCCGATTTGTTTGTGGAAACTACTAGGTAAGAGTTGCTTTTG
>JAIXTU010000248.1 GCA_027483785.1 Flavobacterium sp. | reverse complement strand
GTTGAAAAAGGACAGATATTCTTCTTTAGATTAACTGGGTTGACAAATCAGGCGAGTGAGGTTGTAACAACATCCCCAGAGGTAGAGTATGTTGACATATCATCTGATAACGAAATGCTTGATGAAGTTAATTTAACCCAACGAAAATCAAAATACAGCAATGCCTTTATTCTAACTAGTGAAAAACCTTATGAAATTTCAAGATCAGGGACACTTTCAATTTTCTGGCCAGATATCACTTTTGGCTACAGCCAAACGCCTAGGACGTCAGACAATGTCATTTACAGAATAATTTATGAATTAGGCGGAATAAGAGAAGAAATTTACCGCAGAACTGTAGTAAAGAATACGCAGATGATTATGAGTATCGCGACAAATGATATTGTCGGCGGTCATAACTTTAGTTTTCCCTATCAAATAACTCTAGACGAAAATAAGGATGAAATTGCACATATTTATTTTGAAGTATTTTCTGAATCAACTAACCGCTGGGTTGAAATTGATTGGAAACCTACTGTCAGCTTTGCACCTACGAACCCAGAGCCCAATACATATTACGACACAAGAGAATTCCATCCTGTTGCTAATTACAGTTCCTATAAAACAACCATTCAACGAACTATAACACCGCCAAACAACTGGACATTTCCTAACACTCCTACCAACTACTCAATTCTACCTAATTCAAATGTCACTTTACAAGATGGTGATTACGGAAAAATCAATATGATTGTTAAAAAAGGTGGTTATGTAATTGGAAAACAAACGATAAATGTTATCAATGGAATTGTTGATACAAGCAACTTTAGTCCAATTTTATTAGAATCTGATTTTATCCCAAGCGCTAGCAACCCGTTTTCATTTTCCATAGGATTCTACCCCGATAACAAACATGATAGTGAGATCTGCGATAAATTTTTGCAAGAATCCAACGGCATTAGCGCGTTCCTTGGTTACAACTGGAGTAATTCAGCAAATCATCTAACATTAACGGTTGAGAATTTGTTCAACGATTTAAGCTCATTTGGAACAATGTATCGGCAATGGGGTCAGTTCTTCTACAATGCTAGCTTAACGCCCGACAACGCTTCTTTAGAAAATGTAATCCTTCAAGATGATTTTAATTTTCTTATTAAACCTGATTTTTTAAACCAATTAGATAATCTAGACTTAACGAATCTAGACCCGAACCTAGATACATCCCAGTGCGAAAATTTACCAACGGAACAAGAGCAAGAAGATTGCTACAGCGAACAATTAGTAAATAATAACCTAGATAATCTAAATATTTCTATCCCTGATGAAGATTTCACGGATACCGAAATGGATGACTTAGAAACTCAAATTGATGATGCAGACTTAAATTTTACCCAATTTATTTCACCGGTACTTTTTACAGAAGCTGTTAGATACTATCAAAATAATGCGATAGAACTAACCGAAAGATGGATTAATTTCGTAAACGACGCACAGTTTATTTCTCCACTTCAAACACAGGATGGCAATATCTCTCAGTCTTCCTACAACAATACCTTCAATGATGAAGAAGAAGATGAAAACTACTCGTATCAAATGGATTCCGAAACAGGTATGCGGGCAATATCTAGATATACAAAGAGTACCGCAAAATCGTTAACTATGGGCTATGGCCCAATAAATTTAAATAGGTCGAAAAATGGATACACCCATCTCTTATCTGATTTCCGAGATATAAACGGCGATGGATATCCTGATTTACTTACAAGCACTAAATTACAATTAACTAGACCTACCGGCGGACTAAATAGCTCAATTTTAAACCACAATTTAGGTGTATTAACAAATAGTGAGAGTGACATCCGTAAGCTTGCTGTAAAAGCTGGCGCGTCCTTTCCAGGAAGGCACTCCGAAAGCAGTGAAGAAGAATCGGAAGATTCGGGTACTGACAGTAAGCAAAAAGAGAATGACGCGAATATTCAAGGAGATTTACACGGCTCAGTTGGTATAGCTGTGGATTTAAATTTTAGTGGGAAGAATATTGAAAATGTCATGTACACTGACATAAACGGTGATGGTTTAGATGATAAGATCTTTAAAGCTAATAATTCATACCAAGTATGTTATAACAACGGCATTTTTAATCAATTTGGAAATACTACTTCGACGTTTTACAATACAACTAAACTAAATGAATCAAAACCGAATTTGTTGGGGCTTGGTGTCTCTGTGTCGTCCGCACTAAACCTATTTAGTTCACTACCAATACCTTCAGGTATTCAAATTAATGGTGGAGCAAATTTTTCCGGAGGAAAAAGTACGGCAACTTTTATGGATATAAACGGTGATGGATTACAAGAATTGATAAGACCTAATGCCGGCGGCGAACTAGTTGCACACCTTAATTTGGGAAATAAATTTTCCACTGAAGAATACAAAATACGAATTCAAAATAACGGCCCAACAAATCCATTTTCACTTGGCTCCAATGAAACAACTAACTTTGCATTTTCTGCTGACTTAGGTAAGTTCGTTGGGAAATCTATTTGTTGTCTTTTCTTACGAATTGTACATATAAAAGCAGGATTGAATTTTGGCTTTAACGCTAGTTTATCGGTTGGAAAATCTGATGTTGGATTTCATGATATTAATGGCGACGGTTATACCGATTATGTGAAACGGGATGGAGGATCTTTGAAAGTACACTACTCTAGAGTTGGAAAAACTAATCTACTAAAAGAAATTACTACTCCTACAGCAGCCAAATATGAAGTGGATTATGCTTTTGAAAAATTGTCATTCGATAATCCACGCGCAAAATGGACAATGCAATCTGTAAAAATTTCGAATCCGAATGCAGTCAATGCACCAACATCTACAATCGTAAATTACAAGTATCGCAATGGATTCTACGACAGACGCGAAAGAAGTTTTTTTGGTTATGAACAGGTCATTTCAACTGAAACTGCTACTACAACAAATGATACTCAGCAAAGAACAACCGTACAAACCTTCTACAATAGAAATTTTTTCCTAGAGGGAAATCTTAAAGAGGTTGCGGTGTACGACGGAGACGATTCTGGAATAATTCTTTCAAAAACCGCTAATTTATTTAAAAT
>JAIXTU010000411.1 GCA_027483785.1 Flavobacterium sp. | reverse complement strand
TCAAATAACGAGAATGTCGTCCTTTTCCACAGGCCAAATCGAGTATTTCGGCATGGTCAGGTAAATTTAGATATGCCGTTATGTTGTCGATAAAAAGTCGCGCTTCCCTATAATCGCGATCTTTATAAAGAATGTGGTAGTAGGGAGTATCGAACCACGAAGCGTACCAATTGGTATCTTCTGGAACCGTATTGTTGGTCATTCCGCTTATTTTGGTGCAAATTTACGTTATTTTTGCAAGGTTTTTTCGACGAAAATAAGTCGATCTACACCTTCGTACATGTCAGATAATTTTAAAATGATTGCCAAAACGTTCTTTGGATTCGAGCCTTTGCTGGAAGCCGAACTGCGTAATTTAGGGGCACAACAAGTAGAATTGGGCACGCGAGCCGTTAGTTTTGTGGGCGATAAAGGATTTATGTACAAAGCCAATCTCGCCTTGCGTACGGCTTTGAAAATTCTGAAACCAATCAGATCGTTCCGTGCGTTAAACGAAAAAATGCTGTACGAAGGGATTCAAAAAATCGATTGGTCGGAGTTTTTACGTGTGGAAACGAGTTTTGTGATCGACGCGACAGTACATTCCGACTTTTTTAAACATTCGGAATTTGTTGCACAAAAAACCAAAGACGCTATTGTTGATCAGTTTCGCGAACGTCAAGGAGCACGCCCAAGTGTTGAAAAGCGTTTCCCTGACTTGCGAATTAATGTACCCATCGACCGCGAAACGGTAACGGTTTCACTAGATTCGTCGGGCGCGTCGTTGCACCAGCGCGGCTATCGCACGGCAACTAACATTGCGCCTATCAATGAGGTTTTGGCTGCGGGTATGTTGTTGCATGCAGGCTGGCGCGGACAATCGGATTTTCTCGATCCGATGTGCGGAAGCGGTACTATACTGATTGAGGCAGCGATGATTGCATGCAATATTCCGGCAAATCTCAATCGAAAAGAATTTGCCTTTGAAAAGTGGCGCGATTGGGATTTTGAGTTATTCGAAACTGTTTTGGAATCGTTGATGAAAAAGGTTGTCGATTTTGATTTTTCGATGATCGGTTTTGATAAAGCGCCAAGTGCCGTCGCTAAAGCTACAGAAAACGTAAAGCAAGCCAATCTTTCGGAATACATTTCTGTAAAGCACTTAAACTTCTTCGAGACGGAGAAAGGAACCGAAGAGCCATTATTTATGTTGTTTAATCCGCCTTACGGCGAACGTTTAGATATCGATTTGGAGCGTTTTTATCGCGAGCTGGGCGATACGCTCAAGCAGCACTATGCCAATACCTCAGCCTGGTTTATTACGGCGAATTTGGAAGCCTTGAAATTTGTTGGGTTAAAACCTTCGCGAAAAATCAAATTGTTTAACGCTAATCTGGAAAGCCGATTGGTGAATTACCAAATGTACAGCGGAAGTAAACGTTTAAAGTTCAATCAGAATTCCGATGAAAAAATCAACTAAAGCCTTTGTTTTTCAGGCCATATCTTTTGCTTTCTTCTTTATAATTTGCCGTGTCATTTTAGGCGAGTTTTCCGATCTAGAACCTATTTGGAAAGCAGTTACCTCGGCAGTAGTGGCCACTATTTTAGCACCTAAGTTTCAAGCTGTGAAAACTTCGCAAGGCGAACGTTTGTTTGTTTCGTGGCTTTTTCTAAAGGAAGTTAAAGAAATAAAATAGTTGTTATTTCTTTTTCTCAGCAGAAGCGCTCTTATCCTTTTTATACAACGGTAAGAAATAGCTCACGGTATAGTTGAAACCAACGCCAAACCGGTCGTTGTAGGTACGATTATAACCCGGAATGTACAGGTTTTCGAATCCGCTGGGATCTTTCTCCTGTATCATAATGTTTAGTCGGAAGCTAAAGCCCACGAAGACGTTGGTGAACACTTGTGCTTTAATGCCGGCAACCGTTTCAATCCAGTGCGCAGTTAACCCGTTGTAATCCCGATTTACATCAATAAAATCGCCATTTCCAAAATATGGATTAGGGTTATAGATCTTGTAACTGTTAAGCGTTTGAGAAAATGTGCTAAAGCCGTAGCGCAATCCGACATTTACCATGTTTTCGAGTTGCAACCAGTTTTGATGCGTGTTGTAATCGAAACCTATTTTGAGGTACTGTCCACGCGTTGTAGCGTTAATTTGTGGTTCGCGCGTATCTCGCTTTTCAGTACCGATTTCCGCGGCAGCGAAATACCTTTTGGATAATCGGAAGTCGCCAGTAAATTCAACACCTTGGTAGTCTTTGTCGTAAAGACTTCGCGTTAAGCGATGTAAATCGATGCCCACGCGCAAGCCGTAACGATCCTTGAATTTGGGCAGCGAATCTGCTGTTTGCGACCAACTCAGCATCGAACAAAGCAAGAATAAACTAGAAATAAATTTTAACGTGGATTTCATTTTCGGTTTCGATGTCTGATTGTAAAATTTCAATACTGTTGATCCACACATTACCACTAGTAACTGTGATTGGTGCCAGCGGATTAGTTGGTTGATTTAACTTATAAGTGGTTTTATATCCGCAAGCTCTCGATACATACGCATTTAATCGGCTGTAGTTGATTACAATTTGGTCTTCAAAAATTAAATCTTGGTTCGGACTGTTGTAATTCAACGTTAGGTTATAAACCACTTGGTCGGCTTCGGTATTCAGCGGAAGACCGATTCTGTTCCCGTTCGATAAGAAGCGTTGTTCCGCAACTGGCGAATCTACAGGAATACTCTCGTTCAATACTAAAGCTTCTTCTTGACCTTCGCCAATAACATATAAATTAGTAAGGTTTTTAAGTACCGCCGGATTGTTTGTATCGTAAAATTCAATCATTAAGCGCGGCGTTGTAGATTGCCCGGGATCGCAAATATCGTCTTTTTCACACGAGCTTAACGATAAAACCACAATACAAAATAGGAGTAACTTTTTCATGAAGGCTTGTAAAGACTAATTTTTAAGCGATAAAAGTACAACATTTTCTACGTGATGTGTTTGCGGAAACATATCAACTGGTTTTACGCGTACTACTTCATATCTCTCATCTAAAAGTGCTAAATCTCGGGCTTGCGTAGCCGAATTACAGCTTACGTATACCACTTTCTGCGGAGCTACTTTTAAAATCTGAGCAACAACATCTTTGTGCATGCCATCGCGAGGCGGGTCGGTTATAATTACATCGGGTTTGCCGTTTTGCGCAATAAAATTGTCGGTAAAAATATCTTTCATATCGCCGGCATAAAACACGCAATTGTCTATTTTATTATTTGCGGCGTTCAGCTTCGCATAGGCAATGGCGGCAGGAACCGCTTCAACACCCACTACTTTTTTTGCATTTTTAGAAACAAATTGGGCAATGGTTCCAGTTCCAGTATAAAGGTCGTACACGATTTCTTCTCCGGTTAGCCCAGCAAAATCGCGCGTAACTTTGTACAATTCGTATGCTTGTTCGCTGTTGGTTTGGTAAAAAGACTTAGCATTTATGCGAAACTGCAAGCCTTCCATTTCTTCCACGATGTACTCGCGTCCCGACCAAACAAAAATATCTTGGTCGTAAATGGTGTCGTTTGCTTTTTCGTTTACGACATAAAGTAACGAAGTGATTTCAGGGAAACTGGTCTGCAAGTACTTCATTACTTGTGCAATACCGTTTTTGTCGTTCTCAAAAAACTGCACCAAAACCATTATTTCACCAATCGATGTGGTGCGAATCATCAGCGTTCGCAATAAACCAGCGCGATTTCTCGGATCGTAAAACGCATGTCCGTTCTCATCTGCGTAAGCGCGCAATCCATTTCGAATGGCGTTCGACGGATCGGCTTGCAACTGACAATCGGTTATGTTTAGAATTTTATCCCACATTTTTGGAATATGAAATCCAAGCGCGTTCCGATCGTTGAAAACC
>JAIXTU010000195.1 GCA_027483785.1 Flavobacterium sp. | reverse complement strand
GCATTATACCAAAAGCTGTCGGAAAAGGTAAAGGCCATTACACCAACAAACGAGGCGGCTAAAATCGCCAAACCATCAATTTGGGTTGCCGTTTTATCGGTAAGCGCAATAAGTTTTCGCAGCAAAATAGTTGCTGTCCAAAACATGAATAACACCGTAAAAGCACTCGAAAAAACCGACATCATATTAATCATCAACGCCACAGTTTGATTGTCGGGAGCGAACATCGAGAAAAAAGCTCCCATCATTTGGTATAAGGGCGCTCCGGGCGGGTGACCAACCTCTAACTTTGCCGAGGTTGCAATGTATTCGCCGCAATCCCAAAAGCTCATCGTAGGCTCAACAGTTAGCGAATAAACGAGCAAGGCTATAGCAAAAGATAGCCAGCCTCCAATTGTATTCCATTTTTTAAATTGCTGTTCGCTCATAAAAACACGTGATTTTTGCGCTACAAAGAAACGATTTCTTGCCGCATTACAACAACTTAGAAACATTTTCTAAGCCGTATTAAGTAAGTTTTAACGCAAAAAATTTATCCTTTTTGAAATAAATATTTTGAAACATTTGGAAGTATTGAGATTTGTTATAAATTTGCACTCGCATTACGCAAAACTGGCCTATGGTGTAATGGTAACACTACGGTTTTTGGTGCCGTCTTTCTAGGTTCGAGTCCTAGTGGGCCAACAAAAAGTCCTCTCAATTTTTTGAGAGGATTTTTTTTGGGTGTTTCGCCGCCCCTTGCTTTTGCCCAACCGCGCCGCCACGCTTTCCGCTGCAACTCCTCGCTGCCAATCGTTTTTGGAAATCAGGTTTGCGGCAGCTGCGGGGTTTTCGCTGCAATCGTTAACACGGGCAATCGTTACCAAAGAAACGTTTCTTCAAAAAAAAGACCAAACGAAGCGTCCGGTCTTTTAAAAGCGGTATTAAAATTTTAGATCTTGAATGTCACCACCGGTCGAACTGCGTGGTTTACCAAATCTTCAGAGATACTTCCATTAAAGAAATGCGCAAAACCCGTGCGTCCGTGTGTGCTTACACCAATAACGTCGGCATCAATTTTATTCGCAAAATTCAAAATGCCCTTTTCCACGTTTGTGTCGTTGTAAATATGCAACTGAGGAAAAAAAAAAAAAAAATCTTTGATGAAATTTTTCATGATATCTTCAGCCACATGCGTTGGTTTGAAGCTGTTCGGCGTATTAATCATTACCAAATGTAATTCAGCATCAAAAATGCCCGCAAGTTCAATTAGCTTTTGGAAAGGCTTGCGGATTTCCGAAGAAAAATCGGATGCAAAAACAAATTTATCTGCCGTAAAAGTGTCAACACGATTCTTAATCACCAAAACGGGCACGTCAGAGGTGCGAACAATTTTTTCGGTGTTCGAGCCAATCAGTAGTTCTTGGAAACCAGAAGCGCCGTGTGATCCCATAACGATTAAATCCACAGCGTGCTCTTTGCTGTAAGAAACAATGCCTTCAAAGGCTTTTTCAATGCGTGTTGACGTAGTTACTTTAATGCCTTCAAGCAGCGCTTCGTCTTTTAAATCATCCAAACGGTCATCGGTTTTCTTCAGAAATAACATGACTTCCGGAATGTTAACGCCGCTGTTTACGGCATCGTTCATATGAGTAGGTAAATCGAGCAAGTTTAAAATGAAAAGCTCAGAGCCGGTTTTGCGACAAAGCTGAGCGGCAACTTCCAAGGCATAATGAGCATGGTCAGAAAAATCCGTAGGGACAAGTATTCGTTTCATAAAGAATGAAAATTTATTGATTATTGGTTTTCACAATAAAGTTACGAAATTATTGTGCGTAATCGGATGTTTTTGATTTTTAAAAATTTACCGTATCTTTGCACCGTTATTTACGAAAACGGGATAATGAGGGAAGCGCAGCTTCCCTCTTTTATTACAATATGGATTTTAAAAAAACAGTTCAGGATTTATTAGACCAAGCACTCGCCGAACGGGCCGACTTGTTTCTAATAGATTTGAAAATTAGTGATTTAAATAAAGTTGAGATAACAATTGATGGCGATAAGGGTGTAACTTTGCAGGATTGCATCGACATTAGTAGAGCCGTTGAACACAATCTCGACCGCGAAGCCGTAGATTTTGCCATCGATGTTGCCTCTGCCGGTGTAGGTTCGCCACTGAAAAACGTTCGCCAATACAAGAAAAATGTAGGCAGAACTTTAAAAGTAAAAACCGAAACCAAAGAGATCGAAGCAACTTTGGCAGAAGCAAACGATGAAAACATCAAACTTTCTTGGTCCGCTCGCGAGCCAAAAAAGATAGGTAAAGGAAAAGAAACTGTTCAGCACGAACTGATCTTACCTTACGCAGAGATCAAACAAGCAATAGTGACCATAACATTTTAACAATATAGAATTTTTAGTATGGAGAATTTAGCATTAATCGAGTCGTTTTCGGAATTTAAAGACGATAAACTGATTGATCGCGTAACCCTGATGGCAATACTCGAAGATGTATTTAGAAATGCACTTAAAAAGAAATTCGGCTCCGACGACAATTTCGATATCATCATCAATCCGGATAAAGGAGATATGGAAATTTGGCGCCGACG
>JAIXTU010000375.1 GCA_027483785.1 Flavobacterium sp. | reverse complement strand
GGCGAATGGTTTTTGCAGAACAGCGGACAAGTAGTGGTGGGTTCGGGCTTGGCGCAGAATTTATCGATAGGTTTGCTGGATTACAACAACGTATTCGAAGTTTTGATGCCGCGTGCCGGTGGCGCTGAGGTGAATGCCGTATCGGATGCCTTTCACCAAACCGTTTTGTATCCTTCGGGTTTTTTTTCGGTTTCGGAAGAATTAGATGCCAATTACGTTTTTTGCGACATCCGACTCGCGCAGCAATTGTTGGAATACGGACCTAATGAATACAGTTCTCTGGAATTTGCGGTAAGCAGTCCGGACGAGGTAGACCAAACACAGCAAGCAATCGAGCAGATCTTAGGCACAAACGTTGTGGTGAAAAACCGTGCGCAGCTTAACGATGCGTTGTACAAAATGCTCAACACCGAGAATTTAGTGGTGTATTTGTTTTTTACTTTGGTTTTAATCATTGTTATGTTCAACTTAATTGGTGCGTTGATCATGATGATTATTGAGAAGAAGAGCAATTTGCAAACGTTACTCAACGTGGGCATGTCTGTAAAACAACTGCGGCGTATTTTTTTACTTCAAGGAAGTTTGTTGTGTGTTGTTGGTGGTATAATTGGTATCGGAATTGGTGCTATTCTCGTGTATTTACAGCAGCAATTTAGTTTGGTAATGATTACACCTACGCTGGCTTATCCGATTGTTTTTGAAATAAAAAATGTCGTTATCGTTTTTGCAACGATAACGACATTGGGTGTTTTAGCTTCGCTTTTGGCATCGACCCGGATTTCAGCTCGTTTTCTATCTGAAGTCTAACTTTTCATTAGAACTTCTTCGAACGGAACTTAACTAACATCCATTTCGGGAATAAAACCGTCAATAATCAGATTTGCTTCAGTAGCTTTTATAATTTCTTCTACCGTCACGCCGGGTGCTCTTTCGAGAAGTTTAAATCCGTTTGAAGTTATTTCTAGAACCGCTAATTCGGTTACTACTTTTTTAACACAGCCAACGCCAGTAAGTGGTAGTGTACAGCGCTTTAGTATTTTTGATTCTCCCGCTTTGTTAACGTGCATCATGGCTACGATAATGTTTTCTGCGGAAGCAACTAAATCCATTGCTCCGCCCATTCCTTTCACCATTTTTCCGGGTATTTTCCAGTTGGCAATGTCGCCATTTTCGGCAACTTCCATGGCTCCTAAAATGGTTAAATCGACTTTCTGGCTTCGGATCATTCCAAAACTAAAAGCTGAGTCGAAAAAGCTAGCACCGGGTAAAGTGGTGATCGTTTGTTTTCCCGCGTTGATGATATCTGCATCTTCTTCGCCTTCGAAGGGAAAAGGACCCATGCCTAAAACGCCGTTTTCGCTTTGAAATTCGACAGAAATATCGGTGCGTACATAATTGGCTACCAAAGTCGGAATACCAATTCCCAGATTCACATAAAAGCCGTCTTTTACTTCTTTTGCAATGCGTTTTGCGATTTGTTCTTTGGTTAGCATGGTATTTCGATTAAAAATTCTGTTTTGTATTAAGTGATTTTGAAAAGCGAATTATTTGACAATGAACTTTCCAGCATGAAAGGGTACGTTGTTTGAAGAGAGTTGGAAAAAATAAAATCCTGTAGAAAGATGTTCTCTTTCAATACGGATTTCATTTGTAGCAATATTCTCTATTCTTTTGACTTTCATTCCGGCGGCATTATAAATATCTATGGAGAAAACCCCTTGTTTAGAATCAGGAATTGTTAAAGTAGCATATTCACTAAAAGGATTTGGAACTAATGCTATCTCTTTTGTTTCAACATTTTCTGTTCCTAATATTTGAGCATCCCAATGTAAGGCATACAATTTCCCTTGTGTATTGTCGTATTCGATACCTTCGAAATTGTCATTGGGAGAATACGGGTTGATGTTTACATTACTGATTAAAGCTCCAGAGGTCAGATCAAGCGATGCAATGTCATAGGTTTGATTTGAAAAATAGTTGAAAATATATTTTTGATTAACCTCGTCAATTGTTCCTGAGTTGCTCAATGCCCCGTAATTTATTCCTTGTCCCATTAGTGTTACTACACCTGAATTATAATCTATGCTAGCTAAGTAGGTTTCGCTATTACTATTATTTCGTACGAGACCAAATAAATTACCTGTTGAGTTATCATAAGACATATTTGCTAGGGTTGTATTTGATGGCAGTGTTATTGTTGGGCTTGATATTACTTCGCCAGTGAGAGTTGACAGTGTGTACAAAATCCCTGGCGGAGCTAATAAAGTGTATGTTTGATTCATTGAATTTAAAGCATAAACATCTCTAGCGTAGTTTCCTAGCGGAGAAAAAAAGTTCCCTATGGCAGTTTCTAGAGCAGTTGACGCAGAAATAGAAACGAGCCTTTTACCGCTTATGGTACTTTGCAAGGCATAAATTGTATTCGTTGTGCGGTCAAATTCTATTCCGAAAAATACTGCGCTAAATTGCGGGTTGTTTTGTACTTGTCCGTTTGAAGTGTTGATGGAGTAGAGGCGTTTAGTTGCCGGGGGTGTGAGAAATAAAAAGGTTCCAGTATTTTGGTCATAAGTCGTCTCCTCATAAACTACAAAATTGACACCAGGGAAAGAAGAGCCAACTTTTTCATAAGTACCATTTTGTAAATCAATCTCAACAATGTACTGGCTTTGGGCTACAGATTTACTTATAAAGGTTAAGATGCAAACTGCAATAAAAATAACTTTATTCATTTTGGATAAAATTATAAGGTCGACTAGATAAATTCAAAGTTAAGAAACTTCTACTAAGCAATTTTTCTCACTGTTCTTTGCTCAATTCTCTTTTCAAATGTTTCTCCTTGAAAAATACGTTGCACCATGATTCCCGGTATATGGATTTCGTTCGGATCGAGTGTTCCTGCAGGCACTAATTCTTCCACTTCGGCGATAGTAATTTTTGCTGCGCCGGCCATCGGAGCGTTAAAGTTACGAGCAGTTCCCTTGAAAATCAGGTTTCCAGCTTCGTCGCCTTTCCAAGCTTTTACAATCGAATAGTCGGCTTTGTAAGCGTGTTCTAAGATGTGCATTTTGCCGTTAAATTCCTTTACTTCTTTACCTTCAGCCACTTCGGTTCCGTAACCGGCAGGTGTGTAAAAGGCGGGAATTCCAGCTTGAGCTGCGCGACATTTTTCCGCCAAGGTTCCTTGCGGAGTTAATTCTACTTCCAATTCGCCCGAAAGCATCTGACGTTCGAATTCGGCATTTTCTCCCACGTACGAACTAATCATTTTTTTGATTTGTCGTTTTTGAAGTAGAAGTCCCAGTCCAAAATCATCGACACCGGCGTTGTTTGATATGTAAGG
>JAIXTU010000145.1 GCA_027483785.1 Flavobacterium sp. | reverse complement strand
CCTGTCGTTCGAACTTTTTTCGGAATGCACTGTAACAAATTGTCGCTTCAAACAACTAAAGAAATATGTTTAAACTCTTTCGCGAAAACGTAAAAATTGCCCGAGGCGCCATCAGGTCGCAAATACTTCGTACCACGTTAACAGTGCTCATTATGGCCATTGGTATTATGGCACTTGTTGGTATCTTAACTGTAGTTGCTGCCCTAGAAAATACGCTTACTGGAAATTTTGCATCGATGGGTTCGAACACATTTAACATCAATCAATACACGCAAGTTACGCGTCGCGGCGGCAGTAACGAAATCTGGAAACCCAATCCAACAATTGATTACACCCAAGCGCGTGCTTTCGTAAATCGTTACGATTATCCGTCGACCACTACTTCCCTATCGTTTACCGCAACAACCAAAGCCGAAGTACGCAGCGGCTCTGCCAAAACCGATCCGGAAATATCAGTTGTTGGTGCCGACGAAAATTTCTTATCCAATGCAGGTCTCGAACTCACGCAAGGCCGAAATTTCAATACGTTCGATATCTCAAACAATACACGCTTTTGCATTTTAGGAAGCGATTTTCTAAAAGGTCTGTTTAAAGATATTCCGCCGCTTGGAAAAGAAATTGCCATTCGCGGAACCAAATTCAAAGTCATTGGCGTTTTGAAAGAAGAAGGTTCTACTTTCGGAAATTCGCAAGATTTACGCGTAATCATTCCAATTCAGGTAGCGCGATCCATGTACACCGAACCTAACATCAACTTCGACTTGAGTGTAAAAGTTGGCGATAACAAACTGCTGAACGCCGCCGTAGATCATGCCGTAGTTACGATGCGACAAGTACGAAAACTAAGTCCGGTGGAAGAAGATAATTTTGGAATCGAACGCAGCGACGACCTCATCAAACGAATTCAAGACATTACAGGATATCTCGACATTGCTGCCGTAGTTATTAGCGTGATCACGATTTTTGGATCTTCTATAGCTTTAATGAATATCATGATCGTTTCAGTAACTGAACGTACGCGAGAAATTGGTGTCCGAAAAGCTTTAGGGGCAAATAAAAGAACGGTTGCCTTTCAGTTTTTTATTGAAACACTACTTATCGGCCAAATTGGCGGATTTGTTGGAGTTATAATCGGTCTTTTAATTGGTTGGGGAATTTCGGCTGCACTTAGTTTTTCATTTGTTATTCCTTGGATGGCCATCATTTGGGCATTTATCGTGAGCTTTATCGTAGCCGTTGTTTCTGGTTCATATCCCGCTATTAAAGCATCTAAACTCGATCCAATCGAAGCGCTTAGGTACGAGTAAGCTTAAGCATACGTATATTTCCACGAAAATCTGTTCGTGTTGTTGTTCCGTAAAAGTTGTATTCTACAGCCAATTCCCGCATCGGTTTTTCCAAATACTGATTAATCTCGAAGTACAAACTTCCTTCTGGCTTCAAGCTTTTCTGAGCATACTCCAAAATGCGTCTATAAAACAGCAGCGGATCATTATTGGTCACAAACAAAGCTAAATGCGGTTCGTAATCTAAAACATTGGCTTGCATCTCATCTTTTTCAGCTTCTCTTACATACGGCGGATTACTCGCAATTACATCGAATAAATCTTTGGGTAAATCTGTTCCCAAAACATCTGCCAAAATAAAAGTGGTTGCCGCATCCAAAAATTGTGCATTTTTTTTGGCCACAGCCAATGCTTCCGCAGAAATATCGACCGCAGAAACGTTTCCCTTCAGCGAAAGCGACAAACTTATCGCAATACAACCCGAACCCGTACACAAATCAATAAGCTTCAAATTGTCTCGATTCCGATAATCTTCTACAATCCAATCAACCAATTCTTCGGTTTCAGGTCGCGGAATCAATACATGCGGATTAACAAAGAATTTTCGTCCATAAAACCACTCGTAACCCAAAATATACTGAATGGGTTCGTGCTGCAGCAACCGCACTTTGGCAGCGTTAAACCGTTGCACAATTTCATCAGAAAGTTCGCGATCGGGTTCTGCAAAAAACTTCGCTTTCGTAAGTTCTGCGAAAGCTTCCAACAACAAAAAAAAGAACGTGTCGGCTTCTTGAGCATCTGGGAAATTCTGGATGAAGCTTTTGCGAAAATGTTGCAGACCTGTTTCCATTTGAAAAATTATCTGCGAAAATATCTAATCGTAAACTTACATTTGCGGTATGAACGATAAAGTTTACATGCTTCGCTGCTTGGAATTAGCAAAAAAAGGCTTGGGAACCACCTACCCGAATCCTTTGGTAGGTAGCGTTGTGGTGCATAACGACTGTATTATTGGCGAAGGTTGGCATCGAAAAGCGGGTACTCCACACGCTGAAGTTCACGCCATACGAGCCGTTAAAAACAAAGAGCTGCTTGCCGAAAGTACACTTTACGTGAATTTAGAACCGTGCAACCACCACGGAAAAACGCCACCTTGCTGTGATCTTATTATTGAACATCGTGTGAAACGAGTCGTTATTGGAACGATCGACTATCATAGTTTGGTTAACGGCAGCGGAATTGCACGCCTAAAAAATGCAGGAGTTGCAGTTACGGTAGGTGTTTGGGAAGCGGAATGCCAAAAGATAAACCGACGTTTTTTTACTTTTCATGCGAAAGGCCGGCCTTACATCATTTTAAAATGGGCAGAAAGTGCCGATGGTTTTATGACTGCCGACCCAAACCAGCCCAATTTTCCGGTTAGCAATAAGCGCAGCAAACAATTACTGCATAAAATGCGTACTGAAGAACAGAGCATTCTAGTGGGAACTCGCACTGCATTAATCGATAATCCGAGCTTAACGGCGCGATCGTGGAAGGGAAATAATCCGCTGCGACTACTGCTCGATTTTGAACATAAAATTCCGAGTAAAAATTTTATATTTGATGATGCTGCGCCTACGATTCGAATCGACGTTGATTTGGTCTCGCGCGAAAATTGGATTGCACAATTGCTTACCTACCTGAAAGAACAAAACATTCAATCGCTAATAGTAGAAGGTGGAAAACAGGTTTTAGAACAATTTATTGAACTAAACCTCTTTGACGAAGTTCGGATTTTTAAAAGTGCCGAAAATTTTGGAAAAGGACTTTCGGCACCTCGTGTAGATAAAAGCGTGGCCAAGGTAGAAGCTGTTGGAGCAAGCACAGATAAGCTATTAACCATTAGACCAAATGATACAAGCAATTATTTTTGATTTTGGAGATGTTTTAATCGATTTGAACAAAGCCGAATCGCTTAAAGCATTTCGTAAAATCGGACTGGAGAAACCCAACGAACAGCTTCTTGAACTAAACGATGCTTTTGAACGCGGAAAAATCTCTGAACAAGCATTTTTATCTGGTATTCAGAGCTTTATTCCCACACAATCGATTGAAACCATAAAGTCGGCTTGGAACACGCTCATTGGAGATTTCCCACTTGAACGATTGGAATTACTGCAAATGCTCAAAAGCAAATACAAATTGTTTTTGCTTACCAATACCGACATTATTCATATGGAAGCTTTTGAAGAAGAAGTGGGCGCATCGTTTGCCAGTGCCTTCTATCAGTGCTTTGAGAAAGTATACTACAGCCATGAAATGGGTATGCGAAAACCTGATCCACAAGTTTATCTCACCATACTGCGCAAACATGATTTGATTGCAGAACGCACACTTTTTATCGATGATAAGAAAGAAAATACCGATGCCGCGGCGCAATTAGGCTTACAAGTTTGGAACTTAAAAGTCGGCAAAGAAACGATTATGAATTTGTACGAAAAAGGAATTCTATAATCTAGCAGAACTTGAATACGATTTCAGAGTCAGTAAACGCGGTTCTTTTTAAAGAGAAAAACAGTAAATTTTACGGCTTTCTGTTTTCGTTACAATCTGAAAATCAGATAAAAGAGCGAATCGCTGAAGTAAAAAATCAATTTCCTGGAGCCAACCATTATTGTTATGCTTTTCGCTTGCGCGGAACGAACGACAACTTGATTTATCGCACATCCGACGACGGCGAACCTTCGGGAACAGCTGGACAACCAATTTATGGGCAATTGTTGTCGGCCGATTTGGTTAATGTTTTGTGTGTAGTTGTGCGTTTTTTTGGAGGTGTGAAGTTAGGCACAGGCGGTTTAATTACGGCTTACCGCGAATCGGCGCGCTTAACCATAGCCGAAGCTGTTCTTGAAAAATTCGAACCAAAAGCGCAGTTTCAAATTTCAGGACCGTACGGACAAGAAGCCGCTATATTTCGTTTACTTAAAAAAGTTCAAGGAGAAATCATCGACAAAAGTGCAACAACTGAAATTTCTATCGAATTTTCAATTAAAGTTGCCGCTGTTGAATCCTTACGTACGAGCTTTTCCGCGTACAATCACGTATTACGACTCACTGAAATTAGCTAACTTTTCTAGAATGTACGAAGGCGGCTGTGTTGGTCGGCCGGTTAATTTATCAACAAACACCAAAATTGACGAACCTGTTGTTAATAAGTCGTTTGAATCATTTCGAATTTCGTAAGAAAACTCGATCTTGACATTTGAGAGACTTTCAAAAAAAGTTGTGACGGTAATTTCGTCGTCGTAACGCGCTGGTTTTTTGTAGTTCATGGTCAACGAAACAACGGGCAACATAATTCCGTTGTCTTCCATCCATTTATACGAAATCCCCAGTGATCTCAACCATTCCACACGACCTATCTCAAAAAACACGGCATAATTTCCGTGGTATACAACGCCCATTTGATCGGTTTCGGCATAGCGAATTCTAGTTTTATATTGGTGTGATTTCATGTATTTTTGAAATGAATTTTTACGGTTTTAAACGAGCACATCTTACAACTATTTTTTCAAAAATTCAATCGCCAATTATTTTTTTTTAAAGATTTTTGTTCACATATTTGTTCACCTGAACATATCTACCGAAACGCTCTGATTTGGTGGAAATTCAACAAGACAAACTCAAAAAAAAGAAGGATTTATGACAAAAACTGCGCAATCGGTATGGGAAAATTGTCTGTCTTTTATAAAGGACAATATTCAAGATCAAGCATACAAAACTTGGTTTGAGCCAATTAAATCGGTTGAGCTTACGGACAATGCATTGTACATTCAAGTTCCGAGTAAATTCTTTTACGAGTGGTTGGAAGAGCACTATGTAAAATTGCTTAAAGTTGCTCTGACGAAAGAACTAGGCAAAAATGCCAAATTGCTGTACAAAATTAAGATGGAGAACACGTACGGCAACAACCAGCCTTTTACCGAACAACTTCCAAGTGCCAGTCGAGCTCCCGTAAAAACGCAAGAAGTAGATGCACCTTTCAGAAACCTAAGTCCAGAATTAAAAAACCCGTTTATTATTCCAGGAATACGAAATCTGAAAATCGAATCGCAACTAAATGCCAATTACAGTTTCGACAACTTTCTAGAAGGCGAATCGAACCGCCTAGCTCGTTCAGCCGGTTTAGCGGTTGCTAATAAACCTGGTGGAACTTCGTTTAATCCACTGTTGATTTTTGGCGGAGTTGGTCTCGGAAAAACACACCTAGCGCATGCTATTGGCGTGGAAATCAAAGATAAATATCCCGAAAAAACAGTACTTTATATTTCTGCAGAAATCTTTACACAACAATTTATTGATTCTGTAAAGAAGAATAACCGTCACGATTTTATACACTTTTACCAGTTGATCGACGTGTTGATTATCGACGACGTTCAATTCTTCTCCGGAAAAAGCGGAACTCAAGACGTTTTCTTCCATATTTTCAATTACTTACACCAGAACAATAAACAGGTAATTTTAACTTCCGACAAGGCGCCTGTTGATATGCAAGACATCGAACATCGTTTGTTATCTCGCTTTAAATGGGGCTTGTCTGCCGAAATTTACCAACCTGATTACGAGACACGTATCGCGATTTTAAAGAATATTTTATATCGTGACGGCGTGGAAATGCCCGACGAAATTATCGAATACGTTGCCAGAAACATCAAAACAAACGTACGCGAACTCGAAGGTGCCATTATTTCACTTATTGCCCAATCTTCTTTCAATAAAAAAGAAGTAACAATCGAACTTGCAAAACAGGTTGTTGAAAAATTTGTAAAGAACGTAAAGCGCGAAATTTCAATAGATTATATACAAAAAGTTGTATCAGATTATTTCCAATTAGATATTGATACGCTACAATCTAAAACCAGAAAACGTCACGTAGTACAAGCCCGGCAGTTGGCTATGTTCTTCGCTAAGAAGTTTACCAAAGCGTCGTTGGCTAATATTGGTAGCCAAATCGGCGACCGCGACCATGCTACTGTACTGCACGCTTGTAAAACCGTTGACAATTTGGTTTCGACCGATAAGCAGTTCAAGAAGTTTGTAGACGACATCCACAAAAAATTGTCTTTGTAATGATTACAAAAATCTTGATGGTATGCCTTGGAAACATTTGTCGTTCTCCTCTGGCAGAAGGCATTTTAGCAGATAAATTGCCACGTGATCGATTTGCTGTTGATTCGGCAGGAACAGGTAATTACCACGTTGGTAAAGCACCTGACGCCCGATCGATTAAGATTGCAAAACTCAACAATATTGATATTGCCAGACAAATTGCACGACAGTTTAAACCCGAAGACTTTTTTAGATACGACTATATTTATGCTATGGATCAGTCGAATCTTGACGATATTTTAGAACTCGCTCCAAACGAAGAATTGAAATCAAAGGCACGGTTAATCTTAGACGAATTGTTCCCTGGTGAGAAAGTAGATGTCCCCGATCCGTATTACGGCCACGATAACGGATTTACACTCGTGTATCAAATGCTCGACGAAGCGTGTACCAACATCGCAAGTCGACTGCTGGATGAAAACCAACGTTCATGAAGCCTGTTTTCTTTAAAGGTACCCTTTACCTAATACCCACAACTTTAGGAGAATCGACCGCCGCAGAAGTGCTTCCCGGAAGTATCGGACGCACCGTCTCGCTGTTAAATAGCTACATCGTTGAAAACGAAAAGACAGCACGTAAATTCATTAAAGAGGTTTGCCCTTCAAAATCTCAGCCCGATTTAAAACTCTTTGCACTTAATAAGCATACCAAATCCGAAGATCTCCAAGAAATGCTTAAACCTTTGTTGTTAGGCGAAAATATAGGACTTATGAGTGAAGCGGGTTGCCCTGGCGTTGCCGATCCTGGAGCGGTTATAGTACAATTGGCGCATCAAAACGGTATTAAGGTGGTTCCACTTGTTGGCCCATCTTCCATACTTATGGCATTAATGGCTTCGGGCTTAAACGGACAAAGCTTTGCCTTTAATGGTTACCTTCCGATCGATAAAAACGAACGCAAAACAAGTATTCGAAACTTAGAAAAACTGTCGATGGAACGCAATCAGAGTCAGATTTTCATCGAAACACCGTATCGAAACAATAAAATGCTCGAAGATTTACTGCTTCATTTAGGACACTCGACCCTGCTTACTATTGCCGCAGATATTACATTACCAAGCGAGTTTATTAAAACTACGACCGTTCAATTGTGGCGAAAAGAAAAGGTCGATTTACAAAACCGACCTGCTATCTTTATATTATTAAAAGAAAAGTACTAATTCAAATTACTCTTCTGCTACAATCGAACTCGTATCGTATCCTGCATACTTACGCATGTAACTTGCAATCGAAGTTCCAAAACCATCTCGCTTTAGATTTTTTCCATCGCTGTAAAGAAATTTTTTCACAGAACTGGATCCACCAAGATGTGCTGCTGCTAGTATGCCGCTTTCAGTAACAGGCACACCAGCGACTTCTTTACCTGAAAAAATCTCAATTTCCTTCTTGAGTTTGCCTTTATTAACTGCCAATAAACGTTCGAATGCGCGTTCTTGTAGCTTTTCATCGGCCAAAAAAGCACTGTGATTTTTAATTCCTAAGTAAGAAAGCGCGTCTTTCCCAAACTGGTATTTACCCATGTAACCAAAACGGTTCACCTGACGGTAATTTCCTTGGCTTTCTTTAAATGCAACAGCTTCTTTAAAACCAGTAAAGCTGTAACCCGTAAAAACGATTTGATATTTGTAATAATCTTGAGGATACTGAGAAGGTAAAACAAATGTTTGAAGTAATTGATCCTCGGAATAATCTATAACTTGACTGTTAGAACCTTTAAAACCTGATGAGATAAAGGCAAGAATAAGAGCGATTGAAGCGTAAAATATCCACTTTTTAATCATAAAATTGATTTCTTTCAGAACTGTCACTTCTGAAAATTTCACCAGGCAAATATACGACTTTTTATTACCGATTTGAATATCAGCTTGTTAAAAATTTCAGAAGTAAAAAGCATAGCCTTTTGCGCGGCTTCCTTCTGAAAATCGCAGTGTTGGCGCAGGAATTTTTAGTGTATTGAAAACGGAAAAGACCGTTTTTAAAAACAAACTCTTTGTAGGAATCTTCGTCAAATCAACATCAAGAGCCAGATAAACCTGCCGTTGTTGCCGCAAATTTTCAAAACCCAAATCGTTTTGTGCATTTTGCGTTGCTGCTAACATATTGGTTCCTCCGTATCCAACCGCAATGTTAAGCCATTTTGGAATCTGATTGCCTTTAATAAATGAACGCAAATTCACTGACAACCAATACGTTTGTCCGTTATAATCTTTAAGAATCTGTTCGGATGTCGAAGTTCCGAGAACAGCAGGTCGCTGCGCTGCAAAATTTGTTCGATGCCATGAAAACTTAGGTACGATCCGCTGCTCCTTCCACAAGCGATCTTGCACAAAGAACAAGGCCCAACCTCCCGTATTGGCAGCAACATCGCCCCAACTTGCCCCCCACTCTGCTGAAAATCCGTCCATTACCTCAATAGCTGTAAGATACGCCAAGCCCAAAGTAGAACCATATCGCTCTTGTTGTCGTTTACTTCCACCCGACCATTTCACTAAATCGGTACCAAAAGCAGCTAAATGATACGCAGAAAACGCATGCCCGGCCTTATCTACTTGCAACCAGTGTGCATTATCATCTACAAAGTGAAACTTAGCTTGTTCGTAATCGCTGTACCAAACGGTTTGCAATGCAATTAAAGATGAAGTAGCTAGCGCAGCTTCGGTGATGATTACGGGTTTGAAACGGGTTTGATCCAACGAGTCGGCGGGTTTTAGCCACGACTGCTGTCCGAAAAAAAATTGTGTAAAAAGTAAGGCAAGAAACAATAAACGCATTAGCGCTTGATTCCTTGAGCATTAATCCAAGCTACATATTTCTGGCGGTTAACTTCGTGCTGGGCAGCTGT
>JAIXTU010000212.1 GCA_027483785.1 Flavobacterium sp. | reverse complement strand
TATCACATCAGTACCGATGAGGTTTACGGTACTTTAGGTGAAGAAGGTTTCTTTACAGAAGAAACTGCGTACGACCCAAACTCACCTTATTCAGCGTCGAAGGCCAGCTCAGACCATTTTGTAAGAGCGTACGGAGAAACGTACAAGATGCCGTTTGTAATTTCAAACTGTTCCAACAATTATGGGCCAAATCAATTTCCGGAAAAGCTAATCCCACTTTTCATCCAAAATTGTCTCGACAGAAAAAGTTTACCTGTTTACGGCGACGGCAATTACACGCGTGATTGGCTTTTTGTAATAGATCATGCTGCGGCCATCGATACAATTTTTCATAAAGGAAAATTAGGGGAAACCTACAATATAGGCGGATTTAATGAATGGAAAAACATTGATTTAGTACGCGTATTGTGCCAGCAAATAGATCAAAAATTGGGCAATCCCGAAGAAACATCGGCACAATTAATCACCTTTGTTACTGATCGGCCGGGACACGATTTTCGTTATGCTATCGATGCTTCCAAAATAAACAAAGAATTAGGGTGGAAGCCGTCGGTAACATTTGAAGAAGGATTAAGCAAAACAATAGACTGGTATTTACAAAATAAAGAATGGTTAGAGCAGCTAAGAGCTAAGAACTGATAGATAATATCGAATCAAAATGCAAAAAATAAAAGCTATACTGGCAAAAAACTTTGAGAGCTTCGCCTATTTCTACCGCTACTTGAGGTATAGAATTTTTATTTCGATTACTCTAAGTATCGTTGTTGGTTTTCTTGATGGTTTGGGCTTGTCGATGTTTTTACCTTTATTTCAGGTGCTTGATCCAAGTGCTCCAAAAACCGAAAATGCCCTAACAGGCCCTGTGGCTTTTCTTCCTAAGTTATTAGATTATTTTTCGATTAATTTCGATATCTACTCTGTCTTAGTAATTCTTTGTGTATTCTTTTGTTTAAAAGGTGTGGCGCAATACATAAGAACTTCATACCAAGTAGTTTTACAACAAAGCTTCATCAAACAGATCAGATTAACTTTAATTGCTTGCATAAATAAGATAGGTTACAAGTATTTTGTTGGATCCGATGTTGGAAGAATTCAGAATACATTAAGCGCAGAGGTAGATAGAGTTGCAAGAGCTTATCAAACCTATTTCACCGCATTGCAGTTTAGTGTTTTTGTTTTAGTATACATGGGATTTGCATTTTTTGTAGATTTTAAGTTTGCCTTAGTAGTATCTGTTGGAGGATTACTAACAAACCTGATATACAAAAAGCTATATGCAAAAACCAAGGGCGCAAGTAGAGAGCTAACGCTAAGTAATCATTTGTTTCAAAGTCTGATCATTCAACGTGTAGCCAATTTCAAGTATTTAAAGGCAACGGGTTCCGACGAACGGTTTTCCAAGAAATTGATTAATACAACAATTGACATAGAAAAGGATAATCGCAAAATTGGAATTCTCTCTAGTATTTTAACGGCTACTCGAGAACCATTGTTGATTTTTGTGGTTGTGCTGGTTATTTTTATACAGGTAGCTGTTTTGAAAGGTGGGTTGTCTACAATTATTGTAAGCTTGATTTTTTTCTATAAAGCATTAAATGCCTTGATGTTTGTTCAAACACAAACGAATCTATTTCTTGCCGTATCCGGTTCATTAAATAATATGAGTGAATTCACAGAAGAACTCCAATCTAATGAAGAAAAAGATGGTACAGTAGTTACAACAGGAATTAATACGGGAATTCGATTTGAAAATGTATCATTTGCATACAATAACGAACGAATCATTTTAGGAAATATAAATCTAACTTTCCCTAAAAATCAAACCATCGCTTTAGTTGGAGAAAGCGGAAGTGGTAAAACGACGCTAGTGAATTTGCTTGTAGGATTAATTCAGCCCACTTCAGGAACCATCCTTTTGGACAATCTCTCGCTTTCCGAAATTAACAAACACGCCTTTCAACAAAAAGTTGGTTACATAACACAAGACCCCGTAATTTTTAACGATACCATTTTTAATAACGTCACATTTTGGGATGCACCAACAGAACAAAATAAAGAACGATTTTATAGAGCACTTGAACAATCCTCTGCAGCCGATTTCGTATCCTCTTTACCTGGAAAAGAAAATGAAATGCTTGGAAATGCGGGTATCAATCTCAGTGGCGGACAAAAACAACGATTGAGTATTGCTAGAGAACTTTATAAGGATATTAATTTGTTGGTTTTAGATGAAGCTACATCGGCTCTCGACTCCGAAACAGAACAAAATATCCAAAAAAATATTGACGCATTGAAAGGTAAGTATACCGTAGTAATTATTGCACATCGTTTGTCAACAGTCCGTTCGGCCGATATTGTTTGCTTTCTTAAGAATGGAAAAATTGAAGCAACGGGTAGTTTTGAAGAACTAACAAATACCAACGCTGATTTTCAACGAATGGTTAAAATGCAGGAAATATAATGTCACAGCTTCGTAAACATCTGAAATTTACTTGGCGCAACAAATGGCGATATTTTATAGCTAGCCAAAAGTTAGGCTTTTTAGGCAAGAACGTGCACATTGACAAGTCTGTAGAATTCATGCGCTTTCCAACTAATATCTCCATTGGCGACGACGTGGTTATTAAAGAAGGTGCCCGAATTTGCAGCTGTAACCAATCTGCAAAGATCAAAATTGGAAACCGAACCACTGTAGGTTATCATAACTTCATATTTTCTTCCGAAAACATT
>JAIXTU010000306.1 GCA_027483785.1 Flavobacterium sp. | reverse complement strand
GCCAGCCTGCCTCTACCCGCTCCCGATTCTAAAATTCCTTGAGCCAAGATGATACTCGCCGGAATGCCGTACGTACGCATGTTCGACATGGCAACTTCTTTGAAATCGTTCACGTACGACTGCACTACTTCGGTATACACCACAGTATTTGATGTTGATACAATGGTTTCCGTTTTCTTCGAATTATTTGGTTTAATGGTTTGCGACTGGTTTGAAGTATTCTGGGCAACCGGCTTTGTTTTCACGGTTTTGATCTTCGGTTCAGTTTTGGTAGTTCGAACTACATTTTGCTTCGATTTGCAACTAGTTGCTAAAAATAAAACAACCACTAAAGCCAGTAAATACTTCATAATTCAGTTTGTATTTCTATGAGTCCATTTGCTTTCAAACGTTCATTCATGCCAGAAATTGCCTGCAATCCGCCGGTGTGAATCGCTAAAATTTTTGCGCCGTCTTTAAAAAATCCGGTTTGTACTAGATCGTGTAAACCGTACATCATTTTTCCGGTGTAAATCGGATCGAGTAAAAAACCGTTCTGTATGTAAAAATCGTTGATAAAGTGCACTAATTCGGGCGGACATTTCGCGTAACCGCCGCAATGATACCGCTCAAAAAGCTGGCATCGCTTTGCATCGGCAAAAGTAAAAAAATCGCTGTCAGTTAGTGCGCCTTTCAAAGCAGAAAATACGAGTAATTGTTGTTGTGGAATCAAGGCATGCGACAAACCGGCCGCGGTAATTCCGGTTCCGAGCGATACAGCAATGTAATCGTAGGACGAATCGGATTCCGATAAAATTTCCCGACAGCCTTGCACACCCCATTCGTTGGCACCGCCTTCCGGGATGATAAAATCAGTTGGAGCAGCTTTAAACGGCAATTGCTTTTTGGAATAATTCTCGCGCGATACAAACTGCAGCTGCATGCCACAACTTTCAGAAAAGCGCAAGGTGGCGTTTCGCTCTTGAAGTTCGAGTTCTTCGCCGCGAATGATTCCAACCGATTCATAACCAGACAACTTACAAGCATACGCACACGCCGCAATATGATTTGAAAACGCACCACCAAAGGTTACAATACGCTTTGCCCCCAATTTTGAAGCCGCTTCTAAATTATATTTCAGCTTAAAATACTTGTTGCCCGAAACAACGGGATGCCACAAATCGAGTCGCTTCATCGAAACCGAAACACGATCGCATCCAGGAAAAAAAACACGCTGATTTTTTATTTCTGTTGGTAAAAAAGCCATCAGTGCAAAGATAAACGCCTAGGCAAGAACAACTGTTTCTATTTTGGTAATTTTTTGGGCGGCATTTCGCGCCTTACACTACTAGGCCACAGCCAAAAACGCTGCTTTTGTAGTTGCTTAGCATGGCTTCTGGGGTCGCCCGCTCGCTGCCACAAAAGCTAGCGTTTTTGGCTGTGGGCTATTCGTTGCAGTCGCGGCCGCGGGGGAACGTGCTCAAGGAAAATGATTTACCAGTCATCGTCACCCCGCACAAGGGATGGCAACGGAAAGCCGTGACACCCAAAAGCAATTGAAGCCCGTTGCCTTGTGGCGACCTAAGAAGCCGCAATAAAACGAGGCTGAAACGCTTTTGAGTGGTACGCCTTGCAGTGAACAGCCCGACCTGCCGCAGCACTTACTTCCACTAACCGACGCGGCAGGATGTGCACGGAAAATAGAAAAAAGCGAAAAAATGGAAAAAATGGAAAAAATGGAAAAAATGGAAAAAATGGAAAAAATGGAAAGAATGGAAAGAATGGAAAGAATGGAAAGAATGGAAAGAATGGAAAGAATAGAAAAAAGGTAGAAAGTTATCTGCTGAAAAGCGAATCTGTGAAAGAAATCAGGAATTTTAGCAGAAAAGCTTTCTCGACGATCGCATAGAATGTGTTTTTTAGGGTGCTGGCTTCTGCATCTTTGAAAATGCGGTGCCAAAACACGTAAGGCTCGACCGACTATTCCGTATCTTTGAGAATGCCTGAAAAAAATTTCGGTGTTGTAGGTTTAACCGACGAACAAGTTATTCGAGCTGGAGAACAATTTGGTGAAAACAAACTACAGTACAAAAAAGATAATACTTTTGTTGATACGCTAATACGAATAGCCAAAGATCCGATGGTGATCTTACTCCTTGTGGCTGCGGCCATCTATTTCATTAGCGGTAAAATTGGCGACGGCATTTTTCTGACCGTAGCCGTTGTATTTCAAACTTCTATTTCTCTGTATCAATTCTCTAGAAGTAAAAATGCACTGGAAAAACTCAAAGACATTTCCCAACCGCATTGCAAAGTAATTCGCAACGGCAAAATTGCGACACTTAAAAGCGAAGAACTTGTTATTGGCGACAGCCTTATGGTTGAAGAAGGAACCTTGATTACCGCCGATGGTATTATTGTACACTCCAATGATTTTTCGGTTAACGAATCGGTTCTCACCGGTGAATCGTTTGCGGTTTTTAAAGATAAAACCACAGAAAATAAGTTTATTTACGCAGGTACTAGCGTAGCCAGTGGTTTGGCTATTGCAACCCTTACCGCTATTGGAAACGAAACCAAATTGGGTAAAATTGGTTCGAGCCTCGAAAGCATTGTTGAAGAAAAAACACCGCTTGAAATACAAATTGCAAACTTTGTTAAAAAAATGGCCGTTACCGGCGCCCTGGTTTTTGTAATTGTCTGGGCAATAAACTTTTGGAAAACTCAAAACATACTCGACAGCTTGCTGCAATCGCTAACCTTGGCAATGAGTATTTTACCAGAGGAGATTCCGGTGGCTTTTACAACATTTATGGCCCTTGGCGCATGGCGACTCATGAAAATGGGTATCGTAGTAAAACAAATGAAAACCGTAGAAACCTTAGGAAGCGCCACCGTAATTTGTACAGACAAAACTGGAACACTCACCGAAAACAAAATGAGTTTGGCTAAATTGTACGTGTTGCCATCAAACCGCATTATCGACGCCACCACAGCAGCAACAATCGATGAAAAACAACTCATTCGAACAGCCATGTGGGCTAGCGAACCCATACCATTTGACCCGATGGAAGTAGCCTTGCACCAGGCGTATGGCAAAACTTTTCAAACCGACGAAAGAGCGCACTACAAACTCGTTCACGAATATGCCTTAGCTGGAAAACCACCCATGATGACGCATGTTTTCGAAAATTCGGATGGCACCAGAATAATCGCTGCGAAAGGAGCACCCGAAGCTTTGATAGACGTTTCGAATGTAACAGCAGATCAAAAAAAACAAATAACCGATGCCATGCTGCTTTTAGCGAACGATGGATATCGATTATTAGGCGTGGGTATTTCGAACTTCGCTGACTCCAATTATCCGGAAATACAACAAAAACTGCCGTTCGAATTTCTAGGAATCGTTGCCTTTTACGATCCACCTAAAAAGAACATTCAAAAAGTATTATCCGATTTTTATACGGCAGGAATTGCTGTTAAAATCATCACCGGCGACAATACCGCAACAACCGTTGCCATTGCCAAGCAAATCGGGTTTCAAGGCTGCGATAAAACAATAACAGGCGATGCGTTGATGCTACTCCAACCCGCAGACTTACAAACCTGCGTTCAAGAAACCGCCATTTTCACCCGAATGTTTCCCGAAGCAAAGCTCAAAATAATCGAAGCGCTAAAAGCAAATAAGCAAATTGTAGCCATGACCGGCGATGGCGTAAACGACGGTCCGGCTTTAAAAGCTGCGCACATAGGAATTGCCATGGGGAAAAAAGGAACCGAAATTGCTAAGCAAGCAGCCTCGTTAATTCTGCTCGAAGACGACTTGTCGAAGATGGTCGACGCTATAGCCATGGGTCGAAAAATCTACACAAATCTCAAAAAGGCCATTCAATACATTATATCGATACACATTCCCATCATTTTAACGGTTTTCATTCCGCTAGCATTAGGTTGGATATACCCAAATATTTTTTCGCCTGTGCACATTATATTTTTAGAAATCATAATGGGTCCGACTTGTTCGATTATTTACGAAAACGAACCGCTTGAAAAAAACGCGATGTCGCAAAAGCCAAAAGCGCTTACAAATACATTTTTTAATTGGAAAGAACTGTCAAACAGCATCGTCCAAGGATTAGTAATAACGTTAGCTACACTCGCCATTTACCAGTTTTCGGTGCAAAACGGCTACAATGAAATGCGAACAAGAACCATGACATTTACGGTTTTAATTGCTGCAAATATTTTTCTAACGTTGATAAATCGGTCGGCATTTTACTCGGCTTTTACCACATTACGGTATAAAAACAACATGGTTTTGTTCATTATTATTACAACGATAACCTTAGTTGCGCTCATGCTTTATGTACCCGTACTCACCAAGTTTTTCCAATTTGAAACGCTAGATTTCAAAGAGTTATGCATTTGCATCAGCCTTAGTTTCATTGCCGTTTTTTGGTTTGAACTCGTAAAATGGCAGAGGCGGTTTAAGGCAAAAAGCGCAGCAAAAAACACTTTATTGTAAAATCGCGATTATTGTATGTACTTTAAATGCCTGCTTGTTTTTGGGCGGCATTTCGCGCCTTACACTGCAAGTCCGCGCTAAAAACGCTGCTTTTGTAGTTGCTTAGCGTGGCTCCTAGTGTCGCCCGCACGCTGCCACAAAAGCTAGCGTTTTTCGCTGTGGGCTTTCCGTTGCAGTCGCGGCCGCGGCGGAACGTGCTCGAGGAAAATGATTTACCAGTCATCGTTACCCCGCACAAGGGATGGCAACGGAAAGCCGTGACACCCAAAAGCAATTGAAGCCCGTTGCCTTG
>JAIXTU010000418.1 GCA_027483785.1 Flavobacterium sp. | reverse complement strand
TTGAAGTACATTCGTTGGCAGGGAGCGCCCTGATTATTCAAAGTCGTATTTGCCTCGAATTCGAGAGAGTTTGCGGAGCATAAAGATTTTAGGTGCTATCAGGACTAACCCTTTTGTATTTTTCATATTCCATACCGCACATTTTTTTAAATTCAATTTTATTGCCACCGCACAACTGGTACATTTGGTTTTGCCACAACCGCACAAGCCAACCCTTTCAAGCAAAAGCCAAAGCGCCGTTTCTGCTAATGCACAACTTAAAAATGATTTTTCATATCGAAATTGTCAGGTTTATCCTGACGGTTTAACTATAAACAATAATTTTTTGATCGATTGTGGCAATCAATTCAATGATGTTTCGTATCATTGCTGTCAGGTTTATCCTGACATTGTTACTATGAAAAATAAATACATTTCAACGCAATCAAACGAGCTTCTGTCCTATTTCAACAGTCAGAACAGAAATTGCTTTGACTATTCTTTAGCATGCAGGGCTCTTCCAAACTCTAAAGCAAGTGCTGTTCGAGAACTACTCAGCGACATGACAAAGAGAGGTTTGCTAATGCGTTTGAAAGACGGTGTTTATTACATTATTCCTTATGAGCAAAATGCACAAACATTTATGCCCGACTGGCATTTGATAGCACAACATTTGGTAAATGATGCCAAACATTACATCGGCTATTATTCCGCTTTGCAAATTCATCACCTGATTACACAACCATCACTGAAAGAACAAATCGTAGTATCAAAACAAATACGACCATCGGAAATAAAAATCAAAGAAGTTCCTTTTCAATTTATCTATCACAACGACAAACATTTTTTCGGAGCAAAAAAAATGTGGATTGACAGTTTCAATAAAGTGCTCTGCTCCGACCTAGAAAAAACTTTTATTGATTGTTTGTTTAAGCCTGATTACGCAGGTGGAATGGTTGAAGTAGCAAGAGCAATTTACATGTCCAAAGACAGAATTAAATACGATATGCTTCTTGAATACGCTAAGAAATTCGATTCGCAAGCAGTAATAAAACGATTGGGTTTCATTTTAGAAATATTGGACATCAACACCCCTATTATTGAGGAATTACAATTGATGAAAACTGCCTCTTATGTAGTGCTCGATACCGAATTGCCTAAGGTGGGAAAACGAATTAGTCGTTGGAGTATTCAGCAAAATTTGGAAACTGAAACTATTAAATCGGCTATCTACACATGATTAAACCGGGAGAAATACAGCAAAAAGCGAATGCAGTTGGCGTTCGCGACCAACAGATTGAAAAGGATTATATTCTTTCATGGATTCTATTTGGCATTTCTAAACATGAGGAACTTTCAAATGCAATTGTTTTTAAAGGTGGAACCGTTCTCAAGAAAGTCTATTTTGAAGATTACCGTTTTTCGGAGGACTTGGATTTTACAATACTGAATACCGAAATTTCGAACGAACAAATTTTCGGATGGTTTAAAGAAGTATTCGAATTTATAAAAGATGAAGCCAATATTCCGCTTTACATTATTGACAATAATGAGCATGAAGATGGCGGAATTAATTTTTACATCAGTTACATTGGTCCGCTAGGCGGACAAGGGAATAACAAACGAGTGAAAGTTGATATTTCCCGCAGTGAAAAACTAGTTTTTGAACCAGTCATGAATGCTGTATTTATCGGCTATTCCGATTTGGAAGAATACAAATTGTTGTGTTATTCATTAGAAGAAGTTTTAGTTGAAAAAATGCGTTCGGTGATGCAACGTTTGCAAGCGAGAGATTTTTACGACATCTGGTATTTGCTGGAAGAGCACGGAATGGATGCTGATTTTTACATAAATGAATTTGAAGCTAAATGCAAAAGCAAGGAATTAAAGCATGCCGATTTTCCGAAAAAATTGGATGAACGATTGCCACAATACAAAGGCAGATGGAAAAGCTCTATGAGCGAACAAATAAAAGACCTGCCCGACTTTGACCAGGTAGAACGAGAAGTGCAACGCCACCTCAAAAAACTGAAATTTTAGAAATGAACAGTCACGAAATAGTACAGAACGGAAAGCCAATGATGGAGCATTTCTCGAAAGAGAATTTTTCTCCCCTCCGCAAACTCTCCCGACTTCGCAGACCACTTGTCTTAATTTTTCCTCAAAGTCGCCTTAACTCTTTTTCAGTTTACTGATGTCTTTTCGTAAATCGAGCAACACTTCTTTTAAATTCACGTTCGAAAGATCGTCGGGAATGGCTTCTTTAGTCGTGATGCTGCAACCAAATTCCCAAATTTGAATAATTTCGGAAAGCTTGATTTTATACGGCGCATAAATAACGTTGTCTGAAGCAACAGTAATGCTGTCGTCTTCCTTATCGGCTAAGCGTTTGTAGGTAATTCCTTCGTTAGCGGTAACCACAATGTACGTTTTCCCTTTTCTGATTTCGCCCAAATTATCGATATACCGCCCGATAACATACGTATTGTCGTTGTGCGGCGGCATCGAATCGCCCGAAATCGGAAACGCACGATATTTCCCCGGACCCAAAAACGGAATCGAAATTTGCGGCAAACTCTCAATGTACTCCGGATCGCTGTAACCACTTAAATAACCCGCGCGCGCCCGATGCGACACCAACTCAATACTGCTCCTCCCAAACGAATCGACCGTAATGGGCAAAACAATTTTGTTGTCGTCGAGCTTAATCAACGACTCAATGTCCACCTTCTTCACGTCGAGCGCCAAAAGCAAATCAATGCTAATGTTGTACAAAGCAGCAATACGCCTGAGCACATCGTAAGGCGGCTCTGCTTTTCCTTCTTCATATTTGGCATATCTGCCGCGCGTAATGAACAGTGCTTGCGCAACCTTGTCTTGCGACAAGTTTTTCTTGATGCGTAAGTGGCGAATGTTGTCTCCGAAAAGGGTCATAAAATTGAGATAATTTATAGCAACAAATATACAAAAGTTTGCTACAAATCGTATTAATTTTGTTCGGTACAAAAAAGAATGGTTATGATAGAACGAGCAATTGTACATATGGACTTAGACGAATTTTTTGTCTCTTGCGAGAAAAGAAACAATAGTCAACTTGCTAATATTCCGCTTATTGTGGGCGGTGGCGATCGTGGTGTGGTAGCTTCCTGCTCGTACGAAGCGCGAAAATTTGGTGTGCGTTCGGCCATGCCCATGCGAATGGCACTTAAGCTGTGTCCGGATGCGAAAATAATTCGCGGCGACATGGAATTGTACTCCAAACTTTCCCGAGAAGTAACGCAAATTATAGAAGAAGAAGCGCCACTTTTTGAAAAGGCCAGCATCGACGAACACTACCTCGACATCACCGGAATGGATCGCTTTTACGGTTCGTACAAATGGGCCACCGAGCTTGCGCAGAAAATTGTTCGCGAAACCGGTTTGCCCATCAGTTTTGCACTTTCCGTAAACAAAACCGTTTCCAAAATCGGAACCGGACAAGCCAAACCCAAAGGAAAAATCCAAATTCCACAACCCGATGTGCGCCCCTTTCTCGATCCGCTTCCCATCCAAAAAATCCCGATGTTGGGCGATGTTACGTATCAATTGCTGTCGCGAATCGGTGTTCGAAACATCAAAACCTTGGCAGAAATGCCCGTGGAAGTCTTGCAACAACTCATCGGAAAAAACGGTATCGAAATTTGGAAGAAAGCCAACGGCATCGATTACAATCCAGTAGAACCGTACCGCGAACGGAAATCGCTTTCCACCGAACGCACATTTGAACAAGACAGCATCGATATAAAAGCCATGCGCTCGTTGCTTACTGCCATGTGCGAAAAATTAGCACACCAATTGCGCACCGAGCAGTGGCTTACTTCGTGTGTGGTCGTGAAAATCAAATACGCCAATTTTGATACCGAAACCCGACAAGCTTCGTTGCCTTATACCGCTGCCGATCACGTAATCATTAAAACGGCACACGAACTATTCGAAAAAAATTACCAACGGCGCATGCGTGTGCGTATGCTCGGCGTAAACTTAAAAGGTTTGGTACACGGCAACTACCAAATCAATCTTTTTGAAGATACGCTCGAAATGCTAGCGCTCTACCAAGCCATGGACAAAATCAAACTCCGATTCGGATTTAAAGCTGTAGGTCGCGCCGAAACCATCCTTAAAGACAACTTGTAATGTACCTCAACTGCCACTCGTTTTACAGCCTTCGCTACGGAACCATTCCGCTGGAAGAATTGGTAAACCTTGCCGTAAAACAAGGCGTTAAGGCTCTGGCACTAACCGACATCAATACCATTACAGGTATTTACGACTTCAAAAAAGCCTGCGATCAAGCCGGAATCCACGCGGTAGTTGGTGTCGAGTGTCGTGCCAATCACCAACTTAAATTCATTGCGCTGGCACAAAATACTAGCGGAATTACCGAAATCAATCGGTTTGTAACGCATTGCAATCTCAACAATATCGAAATTCCCGATCTAGCGCCCGATTTCAAAAACGTTTTTGTGATTTATCCGCTCGAAAACCAACCCGAAACCCTGCGCGATTTCGAATTTCTAGGCTTCAAACCTTCGCAAATCTCACAGTGTTACAAATACGATCGTGCCTTTCTCAGCGCTCGAGCCGTGGTCTTGCAACCCGTAACGTTCCGAAATAAAACGGAATACGAACTGCATTGCATTCTTCGAGCCATCGACTTAAACACCTTGCGTTCCAAACTACAACCGAACGATCATGCACATTTTTCCGAACAACTCGTACAACCGGCACGTTTAGAACGCTATTTCGCCGATTATCCCGAACTCGTCGCAAACACATATAAAATACTACAAGCTTGTAGGTTCGACTTCGAATTCAGAACACCTAAAAACAAGCAAAACTTCACCGAAAGCAAAGCAAGTGATGCGAAACTGCTGCGAAAACTCGCTTACGAAGGCATGGAAAAACGTTACAGCGCCAAGCATGAAGCGGCACAAGCACGAGTCGAAAAAGAACTCAAAGTAATCGACGAGCTGAACTTTAACGGCTATTTTCTCATCACCTGGGACATTATACAGTTCAGCAACAGCCAAGGTTTTCTACACATTGGTCGCGGCAGCGGTGCCAACAGTATCGTAAGTTACTGCCTCGGAATTACCGATATTTGTCCCATTGAACTCGATTTGTACTTCGAACGTTTTCTGAATCTCAATCGGAAAACACCGCCCGATTTCGACATCGATTGGTCTTGGAAAGAACGCGATAGAATTCTCGAATACATCTTCGAAAAATACGGCCCCAATCACGTGGCGTTTTGCGGAACCAATGTTGAATTCAAATACCGTTCGATTATCCGAGAAGTCGGAAAAGTGTACGGACTCCCAAAAGAAGAACTCGATTTCCTGGCTACGCATCCGCTTACAGTGCACGATAAAAATCAAGTAGTTCAACTGGTGCACGAATTCGGAACATTGCTCGAGAAATACCCCAACCAACGCAGCATGCACGCCTGCGGTATTCTAATTTCCGAAGAACCCATCACCAACTACAGTATTCTGGAACTGCCGCCAAAAGGTTTTCCGATCGTGCAGTTCGACATGCATATCGCCGAAGATGTGGGTTTCGATAAATTCGATATTTTGAGTCAGCGCGGCATCGGACACATAGACGATTCGGTAAAATTAATTGCTAAAAATCAGGGTATTACCGTAGATATTCGAGACACACGCTTATCGAAAAACGAAGCAAAAGCCAACGAATTTTTGAGTCGCGGGCAGACTATCGGTTGCTTTTACATCGAAAGTCCGGCTATGCGTGGGTTGTTGCGCCGACTCAAGTGCGACAACTACAAAACGCTCGTTGCAGCCTCGTCGATTATTCGTCCGGGTGTCGCCCAATCGGGTATGATGAAAGAGTATATTTTCCGACACAATTTCCCCGACAAGTTCGAGTATTTTCATCCGGTTTTCGAACAGCAGCTCGGCGAAACCTACGGCATTATGGTGTACCAAGAAGACGTTATCAAAATTGCCTTACACTACGGCGGTTTACCCGCTACCGACGGCGATGTGCTGCGCCGTGCCATGAGCGGAAAAGGACGTTCGAAGGCAGCGTTGCAAAAAGTAAAAGACCATTTTTTTGAATGCTGTGCTAAACAAGGTCATCCGTTGGAGTTGAGCAAAGAAATTTACCGACAAATCGAATCTTTCGCCGGCTACTCGTTTTGCAAGGCACACTCGGCTTCGTACGCGGTCGAAAGTTACCAAAGTTTGTACCTTAAAACGTATTTTCCGATCGAGTTTATGGTAGCTGTAATCAACAACCAAGGCGGGTTTTATCGCACCGAAGTCTATGTGCACGAAGCGCGAATGGCAGGAGCGCAAATCGAAAATCCGTGCGTAAACAACAGCGAAATTCAAACCACCGTTTACGGAAAAGTGGTGTATTTGGGTTTTATGCATTTGGAAGGTTTACACGCTAAAGTAGCGGCCGATATCGTTGAAAATCGCACGCAGTTTGGCGCGTTTCAATCGCTCGAAAATTTCATCGAACGCATTCCCATCGGCATCGAAAACCTACAAATTCTCATATTTATAGGTGCGTTTCGCTTTACCAAACTTTCTAAAAACGAGTTACTTATTCGCGCACGCATGATTTTAGTAAACTTCAAACCCGAAGACCGCAACTGGAAACTCCTCGCCGAACCCATCAAACCTTTTAAGCTACCAGACTTGCCCCGCAGTGTTTTTGAAGACGCCTTCGATGAGATCGAATTGCTCAATTTTCCGGTGTCTTGTAGTCCGTTTGACTTACTCAAAACCAAGTACAGAGGCGATGTGCTGGCGCGCGATCTCAACTCCTATCACAAGAAAACGGTGCGCATGTTGGCGTATTTGATTTCGCGAAAACACGTTCCTACCAAATTGGGTTCCATGTATTTTGGAACTTGGATTGATGTGGAAGGTACTTTTTTCGATACGGCACATTTTGCCGATTGCCTGCAAAAATATCCGTTTCAAGGCGGCGGCTGCTATTTGTTGCTGGGCTTTGTGGAGGTCGATTACCACTTTCCGACCATCACCGTTCAAAAAATGGCCAAGATGCCGTTTATTCCCGATCCGCGTTTTTCGGCAAGCAATTCCCGAGCATACACCACACAGCAAAACATGCGTGAAGACGTGAGCCTCACGCACCGAAAACCCTATCCGCAAGAACACGAAATTAATTTACCGAGACAGCGTATGAAGGTTTAAGCGCTGCAAATCGTTTGAAAAGGCGCGAATTCGGCTTTGTGATTTTCCATTTGTAATATTGCAATATTACCTCACGTAAATTATTT
>JAIXTU010000274.1 GCA_027483785.1 Flavobacterium sp. | reverse complement strand
TATCTTGCGTGATAACCGACGCTATGGGTTGTAGCATTGTATTGGATGGAATTTACACCCAACCTGCAACTGATCAGGTAAAAAACGATGATATACGCCTGTACACATCCACTCCAGAAGGTTTGGTTTCTTATAGAAGTATTTTAGACAACGACATTTATAACAACCAGACTTTATATTCGGTTTCCGACGAGTCGTTTACCATTCAAACGCAAGGCAGTGCTTGGGATGATTTTATGTTACTAGCCGACGGCCGCATTTCTACACAACCAGAAACAGCTCCAGGAACATATACGCTTAACTACTCACTTATCAAGAATTCTGATTCGACAAATTTGGGTACTGGAATAATTACCGTATTTGTATCAGATAAAGCCACAAAACTTACTGGCTTTATCGATATCAATCAAAATGGTCTTAAAGAATTCGACGAGCCGATATACGGGCGCGGTTATTTTGGAAATGTTGTCGGATTATCGAGTATGAACGTAATGATTTCGGTGCACAAAGAGCAACCGACCCTATTAGCATTGCAACCGGGAATTAACGACTTGTCGTATGCAAACCTATGTGCACCTTCAAGTGAAATCAGTTGTTCGACGTTTTACGAGGATGCAGTGATAGACTATTCGCAACCCACACAAGAATTTTTATTTCCGTTACTGGCGCCGCTTCCTAATGATATCTCGATAACTACTTTTTCCATTAACGCAACTCCGGGTTTCACGCGTTCTTACAGGCTAAAAGTTCAAAACAACAGTTACACAAATGTTAGTGCATTAGAAATTAATTTTTACAAACCGACACAGTCGACTATCGTAACATATCCTGCGGGTGCAACACCAACGGCTTTTGGTTTTACTTTGACCTTGAATACGCTCGCAGCTTACAGCAGTCAATCGATAACTGGAACCTTGCAATTTGCGAGCATACCCGAAGTAGTACTGGAGGAACCTTTTGAAATGTCGGCTACGGTAACTGTTACAGATGATCCGTTCACAAATAACAACACCTCTGTCTTTGAAGGAATTTTTATGGGATCGTATGATCCGAATGACATCACCGAAGCGCACGGTCCTGAAATAGATATCGATGATTTTTCAGAAAACGATTATCTCACTTACACCATTCGATTTGAAAATACGGGCAACGGGCCTGCGCAGAATGTACGCATCGAAAATTTGTTGCCTTCTGGATTAGATGCGGCAACGCTACAAGTTGTGGCAAGCAGTCATTTGTATATGAAATCGCTGGTAGGAAATAAATTAATTTACAAGTTTAACAACATCAATTTACCGCCGTCGAACGGCAGCGAAACAGTTGGAAACGGATTTGTAACGTATCGCGTGAAGCCGTCTGCTGGTTTTACTGTTGGCACTGAAATTCAAGATGCTGCGGAAATTTACTTCGATTTCAATCCGGCTATTATTACACCGACTTGGAATACCAAGTTTGTGGAACAATTAAGTGTTCCAAGGAAAGAAAAGCTGATTCAATTTTACCCCAATCCAGTTACTGATGTTTTTGAGTTAACATTAACAAACAACGACGCCATTGCAACTGCTAATGTATACGATTTTAAAGGTTCGTTACTGGCAACTGCAAAATCTAAAGATGGGAAACTGTTGGTGGATACCCAAAATTGGACCAGAGGCATTTATTTATTGAAACTACAGTCGGGAGAAGAAATTGAGCACATAAAGTTGCTTAAACGATAGCCCCAATTAAAAACTAAACGGATATGAAAAAACTTTTATTCTTTTTAATTCTCCTAGCTCACCTAAGCGGTTTTGGGCAAAATAGTCAAACAACCATTACTGTATGTAATTTCTGGCACCACTCGCCGGATCTTTTACAAACCACTTTCACCAATTATGATCCTGCAATTCACACTTATACTGCACACTTAACTAGTGCTGGTGCCATTCAAAACACCGATCTGCTACCTGCAGGCATTGTTATTACAGCGTCGATGAGTTTGTATATAAGAATAGTAAACACAAATACACAAGAAGTTACCATTGAAGTATTAAGTATTATAATAAATCCTGGGATGGTTTTATCTGGAACTACTACTTTGGATGCTCCAACAAGTATCGCAATTTGTTCTGTTGAATCAGGAGGGAATCCGCCCTATATCTTTGATTGGAGTATTGAAGGAAATGTTGTTACAGAAGCTAGTGTAAGCACGCTCACAATTCCATCCAATAGTCAAGCGTCTACAATTACATGCACAGTCACCGATGCTTCTGGTTGTACAAGTTCAGTTTCAATGCAAGTTGTTCCTTCTGCCTCAGCTTTTGACGACACGATCACGCTGACAACGAGTGAAATCGAAATTGTAACTTCAAGTACTTCGGTCTATGCTAACGATTATTTGAATTTTCAATCGCTAACCTTCCCAGTGATTCAGCAACAGGCTTATCTTGAAGAAACTGGCGAAGGCTGGGAAAATTTCAATCTCAATACAAACGGAACCATAAGTGCTTTGCCTGGAACGCCTGCAGGAATATATAATCTTCAGTACAGTCTATTCTATATTAATGGCGGATTCGTAGGTTCGGCAAGCATAAACCTTCAAGTATTTTCTTCAACCGTTGAATTAATTGCTTTTGTTGATTGGGATGGAAATGGCATAAAGAGTGATGACGAACCGTTATTTACCGAAGGAAAATTCTTAATATCTGGATCCGATGGCACGGAACTAGAGCTATACTCTGATACAGGAACTTACGTTTATAATACACTCCCAAATACTACCTATGGCTTTTCGTATCAAGTTAACGATGGATCTTTACCTTTGTTTTCATGCCAGACATCTTTTTTGGATATAAATCCTATTGCAGGTAGTACAACAACTTATTTCTTTCCGATTAATTCAATACCCGAAATAAATGGAGCGGTTTCATTAATAAGCTATCAAATGCCTTCGCCTGGATTTACTAGATATTACGAGGTAAAAGTGAAAAACATAGGCTCCTTACCAATGGTAAATGCAGTGCTCAACGTTCAAAAACCCGAGAATTCAACTTTAGTAAGTTATTGCAATACTTGCGTAGCCACTGCCGACGGTTTTCAAAAAACAAATATTACGCTTGCACCTTTCGCAGAAGCAATTTTACCTTTCGCAGTTCAATTCAACACCATACCAAACATACAACTAGGCGACTACGTAACAACAACAGCTACCTTAGTTACCGAAAACGACGTGAACCCGACTGATAACATCAGCACCTTAACGCAGATGGTAATTGGCTCATACGATCCCAACGACATAAGCGAAAAACACGGACCCGAAGTGGTATTCGCAACTTGGCCAAGTGGCGAAGAACTCGAATACACGATACGATTCGAAAACACTGGAAACGGTTCCGCCGAAACGGTCCGACTTGAAAATACCTTACCAATTAATGTCGATGCGCTTTCGTTTACGCCAATCGATGCAAGTCACCGCTATCAGTTACAACAAAATGGCAATCAAATAATTGTTGTTTTCAATAACATCGATTTACCACCATCTCAAGAAAACACCAACATTGGCCATGGGTATTTTAAGTATAAAGTATCGCCAACAGCGGGCTTTCAGATAGGTACTGTAATAGAAAATGTAGCAGACATCTACTTCGATTTCAATCCAGCGATTGTTACGCCTTTGTGGACAACCACTTTTGTGGAGCAAATGAGTGTTGCCGAAAACAAGCCTTTAGTGCAATTTTACACCAATCCGGTTACTGATGTTTTTGAGCTTACTTTAGCAAATCCAGAAACAATCATCAATGCTCAGGTGTACGATTTACTCGGCAAGAAAGTGAGCAACGCGCAATCAGTAAACGGAAAACTACGCATTCAAGCGCACGCTTGGCCGAGCGGCATCTACATTCTCACGCTCTCAACACCTACAGGAACACTCAGCTATAAATTAGTTAAGGAATAAATTTTTTGGGCACATCCTGCCGCAAAAAATTAGTGGAAATACCACTGCGGCAGGTCGGGCTTTTCACTGCAAGGCGCAGCTGCTACAAGCGTTTCAACCGCGTGCCGCTCCGGCTTCCTTTGGTCGCCACTACGGCACGGGTTTTCAATCGCTTTTAGCAGCCACGGCTTTTCGTTGCAATCCCTTGTGCAACGTACGTAACCACAAAGACGTTTTTAAACAACCATTTTTCGCGTTACGGATAGAGCCAAATAGCCCGCAGCAACGAGGTACGAGGAAGCGAGGACTATGGGCGAAAGCCGGACTTGCCGAAATGTGCGCCGTAGCCTTAGCGAAGGCGGACATTTTGGCGAGGAACGCCCAAAAAAACTACCGATACGCCAATATAAACCAGATGATTTTACTTGTCGGCAGCGGCAATTCGTGCGGTCCGCTTAATGGAAAAGTAGGCAACCAAAGTGCTCAATAACATGAGAAAACCTCCTAAAACGAAGGGAGCACCCGCAAATTGAAAAGGCGCGCCGTCGTGTGTGAAGAAATAAAAAGTCGATGCCATTAATGGCGGTCCGATAATCGAACTAGCACTCATTAAGCTGGTAAGCGTTCCTTGAATTTCGCCTTGTTCGTTGGCAGGAACCTGACCTGATACCACTGCTTGTAAAGCCGGACCTGCAATTCCGCCCAAACAGTACGGGATAAGAAAGGCAAACATCATCCAACTTTCGGTGGCTAATGCAAACAAAAACATCCCGAAAGTGTACAGCAGCAAGCCTAAATAAATACTGCGTTCGTTTCCTAACTTCGGGTTTATCCAACGTATTAATCCGCCTTGAACGATGGCAACCAAAAGTCCGACCATACCTAGCGACAAGCCCACCATTTTTTCGCTCCAGCCAAATTTATAAATGGTGAAGAAACTCCAATTGCTGTGCACGGCATGTGAACCCACGTACAGCAAGAAAATAGCTAAAATTAAACCGATTAGTTTGGGATAACGCTTTAAATTGAGAAAAGCACCGGCTGGATTGGCGCGTTTCCACTCGAAATTTCGACGATTTTCGGGTTTGAGGGATTCGGGTAAGATAAAATAACCGTACAAAAAGTTGAGCATGCATAAGACTCCGGCCGCATAAAACGGCACACGAGAACCAAACTGCCCGAGTAAACCACCAATAACGGGTCCGATAATAAAACCAAGTCCGAATGCAGCTCCGATCATCCCAAAATTCTTAGCTCTGTTTTCAGGCGTACTTACGTCGGCAATATACGCCGAAGCCGTCGTGATACTGGCTCCGGTAACACCTGCCAAAATCCGACCAATAAAAAGCCAAGTGATGTTTGGTGCTAGCGACAGCAACAGGTAATCGAGTGAGAAGCCAAAAAGCGAGATGAGTATAATTGGGCGTCGGCCGTACTTATCACTCAGATTTCCAATGAGTGGTGCAAACAAAAACTGTGTGATGGCGTAGGCAAACGTAAGCCAACCGCCGTATTTTGATGCTTCGGAAATATCGCCATTAATTAATTCACCGATAAGCTTTGGTATAACGGGAATAATAATTCCCCAACCGGTGATGTCGATGAGCATGGTAATGAATATAAATCCAATTGCTGCACTTTTCGAAGATGATTTCATAGCAAAACTTTTCCAGATTTACAGCTTTTCGCAGTTGTTGCAAATGCCAGCGCAAAGAAAAGCTTTATTTGCGAAGCGCGTAAAATTGCTGCGTTTTTAACCATTGTTAGACACGAACTTCTTGATGCTCTTGGCAATAGTATTGGCATCGATACCGGCTAATTTGCGCAACTCCGGTATGCTGCCGTGTTCGATAAATACATCGGGAATTCCAATGATTTGTGTACGGCCTTGAAAGTTCAATTCGCTCAAAAGTTCGAGTACCGCCGAACCAAAACCACCGGCAGCAACGCCGTCTTCCACAGTAATGATTACTTCAAATTGTTCGGCCACCGATTCAATCGCGTTGCGGTCGAGCGGTTTTACAAACGAAAAATGTACGTGTGCTACCGTTTCATTTTCGAACTGCTGTAAAGCTAATTCAACTTCGTGGAAAATGGTTCCGGTGGAAAATACTGCGATACGGTTTCCGTTGCGTATTCGTTTTGCTATCCCGATTTCCATACGTTCGAAAGCAATCGGTATGCGCCATTCGGGAATAAAGCCCCGTGCCCTTGGGTAGCGAATCGCGAACGGTTGTTTTGTATGCAGTGCGGTGAAAAGCAATTGCTGTAAATCGATTTCATCTTTAGGTGCCGCGACAATTACGTTCGGAACGGTTCGCAACATCGCTAGGTCAAAAACTCCGTGGTGTGTTGCGCCGTCTTCGCCCACCAAGCCGGCTCGATCGATACAGAAAACGACCGGTAAATTTTGAATGGCTACATCGTGAATTAGCTGATCGTAAGCTCGTTGTAAAAATGTCGAGTAAATGCAACAAAGTACTTTAACGCCTTCGCAAGCAAATCCGGCGGCGAGTGTTACCGCGTGTTGTTCGGCGATTCCGACATCGATTACCTTTTCGGGAAAGCGATCGATCACAGCTTTCAATCCGCTGCCCGAGGGCATTGCAGGAGTTATGGCAATTAAATCTTTATGTTGTTCGAGAAGGGCTAATACGGTAGTTCCAAAAACGTCTTGGAATTTTAGAGGCAAATGCGATTCGTCTTTTTCGTATACTTTCCCTGTCAGATAGTCGAATTTTCCAGGCGCATGATACAAAACCTGGTTGAGTTCGGCTGGTTTGAGTCCCTTTCCTTTGGTAGTTCGCACGTGCAGTAAACGAACGCCTGTTTTTTGTTTTTGAGCTGAGAGTTCCGAAATCAATTGCGGTAAATCGTGTCCGTCGATCGGACCGAAATATTCAATATTTAAGTTTTGAAACAGATTTTGTACAGTCTGGTTGTTTTGGTCGAGCGAAGTCAAGTAGTGCTTAAGTGCACCGACACTCGGATCGATACCAATGCTGTTGTCGTTTAACACGATTAGCAAATTAGCGTCGGTTTCTCCGGCGTGATTCAAGGCTTCAAAAGCCATTCCGGCAGCTATGGACGCATCGCCAATAACAGCGATGTGTTGGCGGCTGAACTTTTTTTGTTGTTGTGCGGCTAAAGCCATTCCGAGCGCGGCAGAAATGGCGGTAGATGAATGTCCGGTGCCAAAAGCATCGTATTCGCTTTCCGAACGTTTTGGAAATCCAGATATGCCGCCGAGCTTTCGGTTGGTGTGAAAATGCGTTAAACGACCGGTAAGCATTTTATGTCCGTAGGCTTGGTGACCCACGTCCCAGATCAGTCGGTCGTTAGGCGTATCGAAAACATAGTGCAGTGCCACGGTAAGATCGACCACACCTAAGCTTGCGCCTAAATGACCTTCGTTTGCTGCTACGATTTTGATGATACGATCGCGTAAATCCTGTGCTATTTCGGGCAAACGTTCAACGGCTAAGGCTCGCAAATCGGCTAACGATGTCAACGAATCTAGAAAAGGTGCATTCATTTTTCAAAGGTAAAAATCTGCCTTCGAAAAAGTTGCTTTGCTGTGGTGTATTATTCCTAGAAAAATGTCGGTGAATTTAGTCTCGATTTGCCGTCACGTTTTGTTGATTTAGACGTATCGTTAAAAGGGAACGCATGGGGGCAACGATTTCGGGTGAGCGATGGCAGCGACATCCTTTTTTGCGTTACGGGACTTCCATTGAAGGTAGGCAAAAAAGATATAGCGAACAGCGCGACGGCGCTTTTACAAGCTCGGTGATCACGCGTTTACCAGCTAGACGACAATTATTAGGCTGATACGTTAAGCGCCGGCACCCCCAAAAAATTAGGTGTTTTCTCCTTAAAAATGAGTTAGAAACTTGCCGTTAAACCGAGATAGAACGTGCGTCCTTCGCCTGGCAAAATACCCGGGCCTGGATAACCTCCGGCGCGACGAGTAGCATATGTTTGGTCGGTGAAGTTCGAGGCACCTGCGGTAACCGTGTACTTTTTCAGGAAATTATACGCTAGAGACACATCGAAAACTTGGTATTTATCGAGTTTACCCACATTGCCATTGGCTGAAGGTGCAAGCGTATTTTGTGCATCGGTATACACAGCAGAGTTGAAACGACCTGAAGTCGAGAAAGTAAAACCCGATTTGGTGTACGTTAATCCGACGGTATGAATGTATCTCGGTGCATTTTCTACGCGATTGCCCGACAAATTGGTTTCGGTAATCGTTACGTTTGGTGCAGTTCCTGTGGTTGAAGTTACTCGGAAATCGTTGTAACGTGCGCTAATCCAAGACAGCGTTCCGAAGATGTTTAGCGTTCCGAAACGTTCGGCAAGCTTGAATGCTTCGGTAAGGTTAAGGTCTAAAGACGATTCTACACCTTTGTGAATGCTTGAACCTAAATTAGTTCTGAACTGAAATGTGCCGTTTGCCGGATTGTTATCTACAAATTGCGAAACCACTCCAATTCGGTCGTTGTAGCGCAGGTAAAAATAGCTTACATCGGCGGTAAAGAACTTGAGGAATTTACCACGAACACCTAGATCGACGTTGTAGCCGGAAGCATCTTTAAGATTTTCATCGACTACATCAGTTGTTGCAGGTGGGGTTAAATCGCCAAACAAAACCGGACGGTACGATTGCGAAATGTTTCCGTATGCTTGAATTCGCTTGGTAACGTCGTACTCTGCTCCTACTCCAGCCAAGAAAAAGTTGCGGTTGTTTCGCTTTTCTGGCAAATAAACGCCATTGCCTTGATTTACGGCAAATAGTCCAACTGCCACGTTTTCAACATACTCCATACGTACGCCGGGCGTTACGCGAAGTTTCTCTGTGAACGAGAATGTATTTTCGGCAAATAAAGCAATGTTATTGGTTTTAAAATGAAGGCGTCGGGTGTAATTGCCTACCTCGCTAAGATCGAAATCGAAGCCCGTTGTACCGCGTCCGTTTTGCTTGCGAACGGTGTTTGCGTTGTACACACGAGCGCCGAAAGCTAGGTTCTGAGTGAGGTTAAAAAGTTGGTACTTGTACAAAGCACGCGATTCAAGACCGATGTTTGCGTAATAATCGCGATCAAGACGACGATTTTTAAAATCGTTTGTAGCCGGATCGACTACATCTGGATTTGTTATTTGTTCGGTGTTTCCTACGCTGTTACGCTCACCAATTAAACCGAACAAGGTGTTGTTGATGGAAAAAGACTCGTTTATAGCTACGTTGTATTTCAGAGCGAAAACATTCCACGGCACATTAAACCAGTTACGTTTGCGAGCACTTTGTTGCGCATCCGTGCGAAACTGCTCGTCGGTTAAACCTCCGGGTTGTTGCACCACGTAATTCATGTTGGTATATTCGAAAAGTAGCTTGTGCTTGTCGTTAAACTCGTATCCTAAATTGATATGCGAATTGCGAACATTAAAACGGTTGTTGTCGCGCCAGCCGTTCCCACTACGCGACTGGTTGTAGGCCGTGTACGTGAATTTGCCCATTTTTCCGCTGATCATGTTAAACGAACTCAACAAACCATAAGAACCGACCGTGTTTGAAGTCGTAAATGAAAAAGGTTTGTCGTGATTCTTCTTCAATATGTAATTCACAGTTCCTCCAAATTGAGGTCCGAATTGAAGAGAAGCGCCACCACGCACGAACTCGATACGTTCAACGGCTTCGAGCGGCGGATTGTAATAGGCTTCAGGATAACCAAAAACATCTGATGAAATATCGTAACCGTTCTGGCGCACATTGAATTCCCAACTGCGATTCGGGCTCAAACCGCGCGCACCGATATTTACTTGTACGCCACTGCCGTCGTTCTCCCAAATCTGAAGGCCAGGTGCTTTTATAAGCGACTGGCGAACATTGTTATTAGCCGTATTGGCCGTCAAATTAGAAACAACAAACACCTCAGATTTTTTTCCGTTGTAGATGATGTTGTCTTTTGGTCCAATGATACGACCGGTATTTGTAGTGGTTTCAATAATTACATTATCGAGCTGCTTGATGGTATCGTTTAAAGCGAGATCGGCATCTTGACTAAATGCAGCGACAGAGAACAAAAAGGCGGAGAATACAGCGAGTGATTTCAATTTCATAGAATTTGAGTGCAAAAATAGTTGGCTAATTTATTTAGACAAAATAAAAATAAGCTTTTTGGCAAAATTTTTTCCGTTGTTAATCAAAGGACATCTTTACTTTGATGCTTACTTACGAGAAAAGCATGATTGAAGTTTTTGACGACGAACATTTTATGCGTCAGGCATTATTTGAGGCACAACAAGCATATAATCGCAATGAGATTCCGGTTGGTGCTGTAATTGTTACCAAGAATACCATAATTGCCCGCGGACACAACTTAACCGAGCTGCTCCACGATGTTACCGCGCATGCCGAAATGCAGGCAATCACTGCTGCTGCTAATTATTTGGGTGGAAAATACCTGACGGGCTGTACACTTTATGTGACTTTAGAACCCTGTCAAATGTGTGCAGGAGCGCTATATTGGAGTCAGATTTCACGGATAGTATATGCTGCAGAAGACAGCAAGCGGGGCTACCGAGCAATGGGAGCGCAGTTACATCCAAAAACAATAGTTTCGAGCGGACCACTAGCACTTGAGGCATCGCAATTGCTACTCGATTTTTTTCGAGAAAAAAGAAATTAATTCAATTCCTTAGAAAAATTTTGGCGCGATGTTCGCTATACGTTACTAGAATAATTAGCGTTATATTAACACCTAACCAAAACTTTATCAAATGGATAAACGAATTTTAAGTACGGCAATAATCGGTGCGGCCATGATTGCCACTGCTGCTATTTTGGGCAGTTCGTTCCGCAATCGCAATGCCAACGATGACAGCATTTCTGTCATCGGATTGGGAACAAAAGACTTTGTTTCTGATGAAATATTGTGGTCGGCAAGTTTTACAACGAACTCGCCAGACATCAAAACAGCCTATAACAAAATTACAAACGATCAAAAAACGGTTTCCAATTTCTTCATTGGAAAAGGATTTAAGAGTAATGAGTTTTCATTTGGGGCTATAAGCTTCGAAAAGAAGTTTCGAGAAGTACGAATTGAAAATCCGAACAATACCTATCAAAATCAATACACGCAAGTTTTCGACGGTTACGAAGCGCGCCAAACAATTATATTCTCGGCTAAAAACAACCCAGATTTAATGAAACGCATCGAACAAGTTTCCAATAAAACCTCGGAGCTAATTAACAGCGGCGTTGAATTGAGTTCGAACTCGGTTCAATACACCTACTCCCAACTTCCCGGACTAAAACAGAGCCTCATTGAAAGCGCAACAAAGGACGCTCGCGAACGTGCCGAAAAAATAGTTGAAACGGGTAATGGCGATCTTGGTAAAATGAAACGAGCCACTCTCGGCGTATTTCAAATTACGGGCCAAGGCAGCACCGAGGAAGATAGTTACGGTGGAATTAACGACACGTATTCAAAAAATAAGACGGCACGTATCACCGTGCGTTTAGAATATGAACTCGATTAAATTAAAGCAAACGTATAGAAGATTGTAAACCTGAATTCGATTTAAAAATTAAAGTCAGAAAATATTTAAATGGTTGAATACAGGGCGCAATTTATTTGCGATACTACAGTATCCCAAATAAATGCAGCGAAGTAAGCGACCGTTTAAATATTAAGCGACCTCGATTTACACAGATTTTGTTCTATTCTAGATCTAAATGTATTGTGAAACAGCGTTCTGACAAAGATTTTTAATCGAGTTCAGGTTGTAACTAAAAACGGCACAAAGTTTTTTACGATTTAACATTAGATTCATTATAAATTAATACATTTACCTTGGTTTTATCAGTTCCCAAAATTGATATCGCTACTACTTTTTAGTTTTAAATTTTTTAATAATGAAAACCTCTTTTCCCACCGAAAAGGGGTTTTTTATTGTATTTAAAATACATTCATACTCGCTAATCCTACTTCCACCCAAAAGCTATTGTTCGAAAGAAAGATATCAAAGCACATAGAATTAAAACTTATTTGGGCGTATCCCCGCTTTTGCATCCTTACGCATTTATTTCACCTTGCGGGGTCGCGCCGTTCGCTGCAAGTTGTCCAAAAAGAGCTAAGCACATGCAAGCTTTGCTCTTGGCTTGCTCCGGTCGCCAAATCAAAGCGCAAGTGCTAAAGCTCCATTTGCACAAGCTTTCCGCTGCCGTCCCTTACGCAGAAAATCATTCCGCATTTCAACTTCATCTAAAAACTTTTCCTGAAAAACGTGCATAAAAAAAGCGCGGCCTTTCGACCGCGCTTCTTTGCTTTATCAGAACCTTGTCTTAGTAACCAAATTTCTTGGTCACAACCGACTTGTCTGTAGTGGTAATCTGAATCAACAACACTTGTTGCTCAGCACGTAGCGTATTCAATACAGTAGTGCTTGCGTTTATGTCGTTTACTTCAAGAATCAATCGACCACGGATATCGAATACTTTTACGTTATCCATTACCGCCGAACCTGCATTGATGTGTACCATCTCATCTTTCTTGTATACCACAACATTGTTGGCATCAAGCGATGGGTTGTCTACACCAAGTGGGTTAGCCACGTAAACAATCTCGAAACGGTTGGTGAAATCACCTACTTCAGAGTCGAATGTATACGCACCTTCCGATAAATTGTGAACTACTGAAGTCACGTTATCTTTCAAGTAAACATTCTGACCTTCGGTAAATAAACCGTCTTGCTGACCGATTGCAATCGTATAGCTTCCTGCCTCATTTGCCTTGAAGTTCATCGGAACTACATCCGAATCAGTAAATGGCAACGCACGTGCTTGGATGCTGTACTTAGATCCTGGCTCAATGATTGTTGAAATCGAGTTACCAGTGTGTAACATCGTACCTTCATATCCAGCATCGTTACCTAAAGTAGCGTTCTCAACGTATCCAACCATCATCTGACACATCATCGACTCAGTACCTTGACCTTGATACAAGTTCAACCATACTCTATGACGCTCAGTGCTGTTTCTAAAGAACTGACCTTGGTTGTTACCCACACGCATGCTGTTGGTAAATTGTACCGTAGCTGGTGCAGTAGCGCTCAATAAGAAACCTTGACCGGTTTGGATGGTACCGTTTGGTATAACACCGTTTCCAGATGCAACACCTCCTGTATTGTTCCACAACGCGTAGTTCGCTGCAGTACCTGCACCTTGAGTAAAGTGCGTCCAGAAGTAAATGGTACCTGAAGTTTGTGTACGAACCGCTTCTGCATCGATTGGCGATGGGTATGGGTTTGCCAACATGTTGAAACCTGCTCCAAGAGCCGTTGCGGATTGCTGGTAATCGCCACTGTTTGGAACTCCTGTGAAAGTACCCTCCCACATAGTATTAACAGATGGGTGTGTATTACGTGCACGGATCATATAACCTCTACCCGCTTCAAAATCAGTGGTAGCTGGTGAAGCAACTTGTACAAACGCGTTGGTTGCCTCATCTAAGTTATAGAAACGGTTTGTTAACGTCTCTGGTGAGAATGCCAATAACTTCTGTGAAGCTACCGGTGAACCCCAGTATACATAATCCTGACGACGCAACACTACCTGACGCTTAACGCTTACAGCTCCTGAGTTCACGTTTGTAGAACCAGACTGTAACAAGTTCGCGTTGTTGTTGAACGTTAATGTACCTGCAACTCCTAAACCTTGCGCAGGAAGTACCGTTACTGGACCATTAACTGTTACATCGCTACCTGATGGAATAACTACTGTAGCTCCATTTGCAACCGTTAACGTACAAGTCGTAATATCTGTTGCTTGGTTGTAGTTTCCGCCAAAGATTGCTCCCACTGTAGAAGAAGGCGCGCCATTCGACCACGCTGTTCCATCCCAAGTAGTTGAGTTAACAACAACTTGAAGTGTTGTTACATCGGCACACTGACCTGAATTTGGCGTAAACGTATACGTTGTTGTTGCCAAATTATTCAAGGCCGGAGACCAGCTTCCTGTTATACCATTGTTTGAAGTCGTTGGTAACGCAGGAATTGTTGTATTGTAACAAACTGCCGCTACTGGAGTGAAGGTCGGAACTGTTAATGCGTTTACAGTAACAGTAACCGCATTACTGGTAGCCGAACTACAAACACCGTTGGTAACAACCGCACGGTAGTAACGAGTAGCTGTTAAAGTACCCATTTGTGTAGAAGCTAATGTAGCCGCTGTAGCTCCAGAAATGTTAGCGAAAACATTGTTATCAGAAGATACTTGCCACTGGATGGTACCCGTACTACCTGTTAATGTAACAGCAGCAGGCTGAGTACCCGTACAAATGGTTTGATCTGATGAAGCTGTACCAGCAACAG
>JAIXTU010000234.1 GCA_027483785.1 Flavobacterium sp. | reverse complement strand
TGCAAAGATAATTTTTTAAAATACATAATCAACAATAGTTGCATAAAAAAACGAATCGTTTTTGGCAATTTATTAATGAATGTTTGGAAATGTCGGAAATCCGCACAAAAAAACCGCCGATGTTGATCGGCGGTTGATTAAAAGTATAAACTTTTTATGGCAATATAGCTGGATAGCTCAATGGGAACTGTTCAGGCTTATACATCTTAAATACTGAATTGTACTTCGCAGAAATTGCTTCCATAAACTTGTTAGCAATATAAGCGTTTCCGCGTGCGGTCAGGTGAATACCATCTAAACCGAACGCACCACCTTGTACAAAGCTCGATGTCATATGGAAATTACCAAAACGAATTCCCGTGGTCGACAATTGTGTTAACAGTGCATTTGCATCGACAAAAGCTAGAGATTTTTCATCAGCAATAGCTTTAATAGAAGCATTATAAGCATCGGTAGCCGTCTTAACCTGAGCTACTTCGTCAGCAGTTAAAACTCTGTTATCTTGCAACGGGAACGAAATACCATTTACATTGAAAGGCGCAGGAACACCCGCTTGGTTGGTTCCGATAACCGAACGTGTGGTTAACAAAATAAAATCGCTATTTCCAGCTGTGTTACGAGCGTGGCGTGCACGACCGTACAATCCACCTAAGAATGCAGCAGTTTGTGCACCTAAAACAGGTGTAAGAACAGCAGTAATTTCGGCAGACAAGCTAGGCAAACTTTCATCTATAATTAGTAATGGATTATTTGGCTCTACTGTCGCTGGATTGCCGTCATCTGAAACTAAAGTAACAAAACGGTTCGGTTGTCCTGTTGCAGTAGTAATTTGATTTACTGCGCCAAACAATTGATTTAACTGTGCTGAACTAGCCGCGGGAATTAAATTTGCAGCGATTGGGTTTGTTGGTACAGTTGTAAAAAACGGAACTGAATTGACGTAAGGAATATTGGCAACAACTCCTTTAGCTCCATTAGCAGTCATCGCATTTACTAAGTTAGAGTAAACTGTTGCAAAAACATTTGGATCGGTGATGTCGTTTCCGCCGTACGTAGCAGGATTCAAATTTCCAAGTTGGTTGGTGCCCGTTCCACCTGAAGTGGCGTAAGACAGTACGTCATTATTTCCAATCCAAAGAGAGAAAAATGTAGCGTTCTGCGCCGCTGCATCTGCTATGATAGATGTAGTAGGACTTGAAGCAAATCTCACAAAATACGGGTTTGCGGCACCTGTTGCAACACCTGCTACGTTTCCATAACCGTTTGCTAAAAGATGGAAGCTTTTCGCTCCGGGAACACCCATGTTGTTGAAAGGACCACTAAGCGTGGCGAGTATGTCTGTAGTTGGTGCCGCTCCTGGAAGCGGAACTGGCGCAGAACCGTTGAAAATCAATCGAACACCTTGAATAGGAGTTCCGCCCAAAAGTAGTCCTCCAAAATTGTCATTCATTAGAGGAATGGTAAACGAACCTCCACCAGCTTGTGCGAACTGATCTGCCATAAGTTTTGGATAGGCATTATTCTGACCCGCAATAAATAAAGCTCCATCGGAGAATCCTGCGGTTAAAGAGTTACCTAAAGCAACATATTTACTAAAGTCTGCATCGCCCGCACTTACGATTACTTCTGGCTCAACTTCATCGTAATTTACTTCATCTTGCGTACACGATACAGCAATCAATGAGGCAAAAAACATCCATTTAATATTTTTTATCATGATTTTTCAATTTTAAGGATTAATGGTTAAAGAAGCTAAATACGTCTGACCGATACGACCTGCTCCAACTACTTGTAAATAATCGCCACCGCCAATATTCGACGCTGTTAATTTTAAAACTGATTTAATAGCTGGAATCTTGTACGACACTTGTGCATCGAAAACGGTCATCGAAGGAATAACACCATCGGCAAAAGACGACTGCCACAAATACTCATCCGACCATCTTGCATTAACATTGAATCCAAAGTTTTTAAACAATTTGTCGTTGCCGATATTCGCTTTAGCACGGTGTCTTGGCGTGTTAAATCCAGCAATAAACGATGGATCTTTAGCTTGATCGAACTCAAACTGTGCATGGTTGTAATTCAATCCGAATTCAAAATCTTTGTAGATTTTCTTAGACACTCCTAAACCAAAGCCAAACGATGAAATGTCGGTTGCCGAGTTAGAGTAAACTTGATACACACGACGGTCGCCATTCGCTAAAGCTGCATAAGACAACTGCACTTGTGGGTCAGCAGAGTTCTCACCCGCAATACCATAGTAAGGCGTGATTACGCGTGATGTACTCAAGAAATCATTATACAAGTTGTAGTATGCATTGATATCAACTGATAAGCCGTTTTCTAAAGCTGATTTATATCCAACTTCAAATGCCTTCACTTGTTCTGGTTTTACTAAGCTAATATTTGCTACGCGTAAGTCAGCTGGGTTTTGTGAAGCTGCAAATGCCTGTACAGATTGAACGGTGTATGCATTTGTATAGGCGTTGCCACCAGAAAGTGTAACAGTACTAGGTTGTCCAAGCGTATTTTGTGCATTTTGGCTCACTGGAAGTGTTTCAACATATCTATCCAAGTTATCAGCAGCCGAACCAATCAATGCAAATGGACCTAAATTTAAACCAATGAATAAATCCTGAGTAGTTGGATTACGGAAACCTGTTTGGAATGAAGTTCGGAAGTTGTGATTCTTTTTCTCTCCAGCTGAATAAACAAATGAAACTCTTGGAGAATATTGACCTTCAAATAGCTCAGATTTATCGTAACGAATAGATCCCGTGAATTTTAATCGATCTTCCAAGAACTTCTTCTGAACTTGCATGTAGGCACCGTACTCATCGTACTCAATTGGACCATCGTAATCTGTAAAGATGGTTCCGTCTGAATTCAAAGAATATCTTCTAAAAGAACCTCCTACTTGGATTTCTGCAAATTTGATGATGTCTCTAAAATTGTAATTTGCGTCGGAATGATAAATTCTTGAGTTGTCCTTAAATTTCGCGCCTGTGGTGAAATCGGCATCTTGCTTAACGGTTTCTAAAGCATTTTGAAAGGCAGCCGAACCTGGTTGAAATCGCGGATTTCCGCTTGGTGTTAAAGGTAGTGGCGTTCCGTTGATGTTATTGTCTGCAAAGCCTCGTGCAAAACCTGCTGCTTGCTCCGCATTAAAGCCCAGAGCAATTTGCGATTGTAAAAATGCCGTAGCGTAGTCGGTAAACCAAGCTGTGTTATCTTTTGCTAAACGATTAATGTTCCATGCCGCAAAACGCATGTCGTAAGAATCTCCAGCATCTTCTGTGGTCATATACCCGCGAATAAAGAAGTTTTTACCTGTTACTTCTAATTTCGTTTGTTGCATGTAGAAATTTTCAAGTCGGTAACGATTCGCTCCTTGATAAATCGTGTTACCGAGACCCAGTTTGTGCGTTGCAATAATTTCAATGTCGTTGTCGAAAGGCTTAAAGTGGAGCGAAAAATCTGCTTTTACATTCTCCAGTGTGTTATCACTTAAATCTCTTTCTGCATAACCTGTACGAGAGACCTGACCTACGTTTCTGATGAATGTAGTAACCTCATCTCCATACGTATTCAAACCATCGTAATTTGGATTAATCTCGTGGCCAATTCCGCAGGCTGTTACACTTCTACGTTCATCGGCAATCCATTCTGTAGCTCGTGTGTACGTAAAGTTTGCTTTAGCTGCAAAGTGTTTCGTGAACGCACGTGCTGCTCTAATTCCAAAGTCCCAGTAATCATTCACTCCGGCAACATCCTGCGCAGTCACACCGTATTTTGCATAAGTGCTAATTCCTTGGTGCTTAAACGGACTCTTACTATTCATAAACAAGATACCGTTAAATGCGTTAGCTCCGTAAAGTGCCGA
>JAIXTU010000028.1 GCA_027483785.1 Flavobacterium sp. | reverse complement strand
TTCGTGGTGAGTTCCGGTACTGAATTATTTTTTTTTTTTTTTTATGGAACAGCAACTAAAATCTTAGATCTTGATTTTAAAGAAGACGAAACACCAACTAAAATTGAGTTTAGAACATCCGGAATTTTAATCGCTGCGAAGCAAACCAATATTTTGATTGACTACAACGGCAAACAGATTTACGAATCGTATTACAAAGCACCGGGTCAAAGCTTGGCGGCGAAAATCGCTTTGGGTGCACTAACCGTGGCTTTGGCGCAGCAAAGTGTGGGTCAGAATATGGCAGGGAATAGCAAAGACGCCAACCAAAGTGCGGGAGCGGCTTCGGGTATGGCTGGCGAGTTTAGCAAAATATTTAGTGCAACGAAAGAAACCAAAGATTTTCTTTACGTTTTAACCAAGCTTGAAGAAGGCGTTGGATTAGTAAAACTAAACAAAGACACCGGAGAAAAACTAGCAGAATTGCTTTTAAAAGACAAAAAACCCGAATATGAAGTTGATGAATTATTCGGTGTGCTTTACTTTAAGAAAGACAAGAAAGAAATTGTAAGTTTCGACTTGAGGTAGTTTTGGGATATGTTGAGTCACGAAAAGCGGTTGCAGTAAGCGACCGCTTTTTTATTTAACCAGAGTTTGATTTTTACAACGAACGCTCGTTAAGGTATTTTTTTTGGTAACGATTTTCCGCAAAAGCGATTGCAGCGGAAACCCCACAGCCGCCGTGTGGTTTCCACCGGTGGCGAGGAGTTGCAGCGAAAAGCGCGACGGCAGTGCTGGGCCTCGGCAAGGGAACTGCCGGTTTGCCCAAATAAAAAAAGCTGCCTAAAAAAGCAGCTTCTATCTTGTTTTTTGAATGTACGAACTAGCGTCGGTTCGCGTAAATACTGATGTAATACAGCAAAGTTGCGATTGAACCAATGGCTGCCACAACGTACGTGCGTGCTGCCCATTTCAGAGCGTCTTGTGCACCGGCCTGTTCTTCGCGCGTGAGCATGCGTTTGTTTTCGAGCCATGCCAAGGCGCGGTTACTGGCGTCGTACTCTACAGGTAACGTAATTACCGTGAAGAGCGTTGTTGCAGCAAAAACGATGATTCCGATGAGCAAAAGCTCTGGAAATGTTTTGATCATGAGCACACCAGCTAGTAAAATCCACTGCACCATCGACGAGGCAATATTTACGATTGGTACCAGTGTTGAACGCATTTGCAACCAACTGTATGCTGTTGCGTGTTGTACGGCGTGACCTACTTCGTGGGCTGCTACCGCTGCTGCCGCTGCATTGCGCTGATTGTAAACCGCTTCGCTGAGGTTCACGGTTTTATCGGTCGGATTGTAATGATCGGTTAAACGTCCTGGAGTTGAAATAACTCGAACGTCGCGAATGCCGTGATCGGCCAACATTTTTTCTGCAATTTCGGCGCCCGACATGCCGTTTGCCAAATGTAATTTGCTGTACTTATCGAATTTGCTCTGGAGTCGGTTGCTTACCAACCACGACACCAAGAACAAAATTCCCATTATTAAATAAATTCCTATTCCCATTTTTAATTGTTTTTCTAAAGATGAATCAAATTTAGCACCAATTTTTGAGTCCTGTCAAGCTGACAGTTCCAATTTGGTGGATTTTAGCGAAAATTTAGGAAACGATATTCACAATTTTCCCCGGAACGATAATTACTTTCTTAGGCGTACGGCCTTCGAGTTGCTTTTCGGTGCGTTCGTCTTGCATGATGCGCAGTTCGATTTCTTCGGTGGTTAAATCCATCGGAAGCTCAACATTAAAGCGGTGCTTTCCGTTAAACGAAACCGGATAATTTTTCGTGGATTCGACCAAAAACTCCGGATTAAATTTCGGAAACGGCGCAAAAGCAATACTCGATTGGTGGCCCAATTGTTCCCATAATTCTTCGGCGATGTGCGGTGCATAAGGCGAAATAAGCACAGCTAAAGGTTCTAAAACACTGCGCTCGCGACATTTCAAGGCTGTAAGTTCGTTTACGGCAATCATAAACTGACTCACCGAGGTATTAAACGAAAAGCCTTCGATATCGTCTTGTACTTTTTTGATTGTTTTATGCAGTATTTTCAAGGCTTCGGGCGAGGCTGGTTGCGACGTTACCGCAAAACCGTTGTCGTCGAAATACAAACGCCACAATTTCTTCAAGAAACTAAAAACGCCACTAATTCCGGCGGTGTTCCAAGGTTTTGCTTGCTCAAGCGGACCCAAGAACATTTCGTACAAACGCAGCGTATCGGCACCGTATTGCTCGCAAATATCGTCTGGAGTAACGACGTTGTATTTGGATTTCGACATTTTTTCGACTTCGCGGGTAACGCTATAAGGTTTGTTTTCAAATAATTCTGCAGTCGAATACTCTAATCGCCATTTTTTAAATTCTTCAAAATCTAGTTGTTCTGATGCATTGACTAGAGATACATCAACATGTGAATTGAAAGCTATTAGTTTGAATGCGTTCTGTTTTGAAACATTTTTATCAGCTTTTGAATCCGGTTTGGAGTTGGGATATTTTCTGAGAACCCATTCTTCGATCTCTGAAAAATTCTCATTTGAATTAATTTATTCAAATTTTTCTTTGGATACTAGCAGAAGGAATGGGCGATTCACATCTATAGCAATTCCGTTATCGTAAATTTCGTCACTACTTGAGGTATTAGAAAATGATACCCAAAAACCATAGACAAACGCACTCATTCCCAATATCATCCCTTGGTTGATGAGTTTTTTAAACGGTTCTTCTTCTTGAATAAAGCCGCGATCTTTCAAGAATTTGTTCCAGAAGCGCGCGTACAATAAGTGTCCGGTGGCGTGTTCGCTACCACCTATGTACAAATCTACATTTTGCCAATATTGTTGCGCTTTCGCGGAAAAGAGTTCGTTTTCGTTTTGTGCGTCCATGTAGCGCAACCAATACCACGAACTTCCGGCCCAACCCGGCATGGTATTTAATTCCAGCGGAAAAATGGTTTGGTGGTCGATGAGTTCGTTGCTCACTACCGTGTTGGTAACGGTATCCCAAGCCCAATGTGTTGCGTTTCCGAGTGGCGGCGCACCGTCTTCGGTGGGTAAATACTTTTCAACCTCGGGCAAGGTAATGGGCAAATGAGCAACGTCTATCGCTTTTGGCAAACCATCTGCGTAGTAAATCGGGAACGGTTCGCCCCAATAACGTTGTCTGGAAAAAACGGCGTCGCGCAAGCGGTAATTTACTTTTGCACGTCCGGCGCCCGATTCTTCCAACGCTTGAATTACTTTTTTCATAGCGTCTTTGTAATCGAGACCGTCTAAAAAGCCCGAATTTATTAGTGAAAATCCGCCTTTGTTGGTAAACGCTGCTGTGTCGGTATCTTGGTCTTCGAAAATTTGCGGAATGGGTAAGTTAAAGAATTTCGCAAAGGCATGATCGCGTTCATCGCCCGCCGGAACTGCCATAACGGCGCCTGTTCCGTAACCCGCCAAAACGTAATCGCCAATCCAAATCGGAATTTCAGCGCCAGTAAACGGATGTATCGCGTAAGTTCCTGTGAAAACGCCTGAAATGGTTTTAACATCGCTCATACGATCGCGTTCCGATTTCTTTGCAGCCGCTTCCACGTAATTTTCAACGGCTGTTTTTTGCTCAGGCGTGGTAATGTGCGGTACCAACGCATGTTCGGGAGCGAGCGTTAAAAAGCTCACGCCGTATAAAGTGTCCGGACGCGTGGTGAACACTTCAATAAATTGTCCGGTAGTATTATCGGCATTCAAAGCAAAATCCAAATCGATGCCGTCTTGATCGCGAACCGCAAATTTCACTAAGGCACCGGTCGATTTTCCAATCCAATTTTCTTGTGCATCTTTAAGCGATTGCGTCCAATCAATGGTTTGCAAGCCGGAAAGTAAGCGTTCTGCGTAAGCGGAAATACGCATACTCCATTGTGTCATTTTTTTGCGAATCACCGGAAAACCGCCGCGTTCGGAAACACCGTTCACAATTTCGTCGTTGGCGAGCACAGTTCCGAGTCCGGGACACCAGTTAACTTCGGTTTCGGCCAAGTATGTAAGGCGGTATTGCAATAAAATTTGTTCTTTGGTTTCAGGCGAAAAATGAATCCATTCTTCGGCGGTAAAAGCGGTTACGTTCTCGTCGCACGCAGCATTAACGTTAGTTGTTCCCGAAGTTTCGAACAATTGTACGAGCTCGGAAATGGGCCGTGCTTTATCGGCCGACTTATCATACCACGAATCGAAAATTTGCAGGAAAATAAACTGCGTCCATTTGTAATAATTTGGGTTGGAAGTACGCACTTCTTTACTCCAATCGAATGAAAAACCGATGCGATCGAGTTGTTGGCGGTAACGTGCTATGTTCTCGGCAGTAGTTTTCTCCGGATGTTGCCCGGTTTGAATCGCGTATTGTTCTGCCGGAAGGCCAAAACTATCGTAGCCTTGCGGATGCAAAACGTTAAATCCTTGATGGCGTTTGTAGCGTGCGTAGATATCGGAAGCGATGTAGCCCAGCGGATG
>JAIXTU010000347.1 GCA_027483785.1 Flavobacterium sp. | reverse complement strand
GTAGGTAGTTTTTATAAAGAGCAACGCGATAGCTTTACAGAAGATTTATTGTTTGTCTTCTTAGTAAAGAAATGTATATCAGCAATTTAAAGTCATAAAATATCATTGCTTGTATTTGCTGTCTGTACAGAGAGGAGAAAGTCCAAAATTAACCAACAAAAAGCTAAATAAAATGAAAACTACAATTTCCTTTCTCGTGTTGCTAATCTTTACTGTCGTTCAAAGCTTTGCACAATTATCGCCAAATTTCAACTCGGAATATGGTGTCTCGGATGCGCTTAAACCCGAAGCGGATTTAAAATTAAAAATAGATAATTTTTTAAGTAATGAAACGAAGGCTTTTTTACTAAGCAAAAAGTTACCGGTTACGGATATAAATCCGGTTTATGCGTATCGATTAAAAAAGCAATGTTGTGATGAAGTAACAGTTTGTCAAAAAAAGATTGAAGAACTTCTGATTTTAAGAGGAGTAGATTTTTCAAAATATACCGCTGCCGGCGCAGTTAATTACGATCTTCTAAAATTAACCGAAAAATTAACCAACTTAACAGTTGCAGAAATTACTAGTCTTCGAACTGCCACAGATGACCAATATAATAAAAAAGCAAACGAACTTGAAGCAGCAAAAAGAATGTATAAGGAGGCATCTTTGTACTATGAAACAATTAATTCAATGACTGGAAATCCTAAGTTGTTTCGCAGATTTTTTCCCTTGCGAAATGCAGCAAATGCCGACTTTTTCTATTTTGGAAGTGACGGTGAAAGTAAAATAAATTTCATTCAAGACGTAATGTTTCAAAGAAATTTCGATGGTTCTAATTCGGTAAACGCAGAGGTAATCTCTGGTGTTTTGCCTTTTCCAAGAATCCCGATAAAGATGAGTATTGGCAGTACTATTACGCAAGTTAATGAAGATGTTGAAAGCGAAGGTAAAGCTGCTAATAAGATACCGTACGGAGGCTATTTGAATGTATCATTTACGTATCCCTTATTTTTTTCAAATACACGAGTGGGTAGAAAGCATAATTTAATATTCTATGTTCCGTTAGAAAGCCGCTTTAATGTAGATGAAGTAAGCAACGGGCAGCAATTAGATCAGACGTATTATTTCAATGAATTTTCAGCCTCTTTTTTAATGAGTATTGATATGATCCAATCAACAAAGGCAGAAGAAAGCGTATCTGTTTTTTTAGCGGTTAGGAATTCTTTGTTTATGGGAGGAGATGAATTTCAAAATGAACTAGGAGTCGACAAGTTTTCACTTTTACAAATTAACGGCGGTTTAAAGTGGTCAAAGCGCTTTACTGTTGCGTTTATTGTACCTGTAAAATCGTCGGAAAATAGCGTTTTTCAAAATCAGTCGGCAAGTATTTCGCTAAAGTTCGAACCGAATAAATAGTTCTTTTGAAATTATTGCTACATAATCAAAGATTGGTGAATGTAAAAAAAAAGTCCCACCGAAGCAGGACTAAAGACTTTCGTCTACGGCATATAGCCTTATTGTGATAAGATTAAAGATTGGAAATTTTAATCTGTTGCTAAAATACATAAAAAATAATTCCAAAAACACATTTTCATAACTTTAGTTTTATTTTCTGTATATTCACCCTATAAAAGGAATAACGTTATGGCACGCATATTAGGTTTAGATTTAGGAACGAATAGTATTGGTTGGGCGATTGTTGATGATAATTCAAACAAGATAATTGGACTTGGTAGTCGTATTTTTCCTATGGGTGTAGAGAATCTTGGTGAAGGTGAGGGAAGGGAGATATCAAAAAATGCTGGAAGAACTGCAGCACGCGGCATTAGAAGACAATTTTTCAGAAGACGTTTGAGAAAAAAAATACTTCTAAAAGCACTTTCAGAAAACAAAATGTGTCCGATCACAGCGTCCGACTTTGAGGATTGGAAGAAAACGAAAGAGTTTCCGTCGCAAAAATTATCATCATGGTTTGCATTAAATCCTTACGAACTAAGACAAAAATCGTTGAGCGAAAAATTATCTTTAGAGGAAATTGGAAGAATTTTTTATCACTTAATCCAAAGACGCGGATTTTTAAGTAACAGCAGAAAAAGCGGAGGTGAAGACGATGAAAAAGGAACTATTTTCAAAGGAGTTCCCAAAGAGGGAAAGCTTGGAATAACAGAAACCCAAGATAGTATTAAAGATAGATCTTTAGGTTCGTATTTATTTGAGATTTACCCAAAAGAAAATCAACCGTATCAAAACGGATTAGAGCGCATTAGAAATCGCTACACGACACGAAAAATGTATGTTGATGAATTCGAGTTGATTTGGGAAAAGCAATCGCAATTTCATGCTGAGTTAACTTTTGAACTTAAGACGTTATTAGGTGGAAGAAAATTAGATAATTACCCTACCGACGGCATTTTGTTTCACCAACGCCCACTGCGCTCTCAGAAGCATTTAGTTGGAAATTGTTCTTTTGAACCGACGAAAACAAAATGTCCAATAAGCGCGATTCCTTTTGAAAAGTTTAGAGTATGGCAATGGGTTAACACCGTTGAATGTAATGGTGAAAAGATAAGTAAAGAAGAGAGAGAACAAGTAGTAGATTTCCTTTTTTCGCAAGAAAAACTGGAATTCAAGAAGATTCGAAAATTATTAAAAAAAGAAAGCGCAGAATTCAAATTTAATTACAAAGATGAAGATAAGATAGTAGGAACACATACTATCTCTAATTTATCTAGCAAGAAATACTTTGGGGCTC
>JAIXTU010000089.1 GCA_027483785.1 Flavobacterium sp. | reverse complement strand
TTTTCGCCGGTGTTGTAACTGTAGGCGTCGGCGGTACGAGCATAAAGTAAACGCAAGAAGTCGTAAATTTCAGTAATGGTTCCAACTGTGGAACGCGGACTCTTACTGGTTGTTTTTTGTTCAATGGCAATGACAGGCGATAGTCCGTCGATTTTATCTACATCCGGACGTTCCAAACCTCCAAGAAACTGGCGTGCATAAGCCGAAAACGTTTCGATATACCGACGTTGACCTTCAGCGTAAATCGTATCAAACGCTAAAGAAGATTTCCCCGAACCACTCAGTCCAGTAATAACTACAAGTTTGTCGCGCGGAATTTTAACGTCTATGTTTTTGAGATTATGGACTCTAGCGCCAATAACCTCAATAAAATTTTCTGTTTCAGGCATTGCTTTATAAAACGGCAAATTTAACGCTATTCTTTGCTAAAAACTATCTCAAAATATTAGTCAATTGTTAAAGCTTTTAGTCGGTCGCGATACGCTTCTAAAGCAATCGATTTAGAAATAAAACCTTTGTATTGTTTCTTGTAAAGTACTGGTAAATAAGCTAGTCCGGTTAAGTCGAATTTATTCATGACGGCCGCCATCGATTCGTCGTTTTGCACGGAATACAAAACGGGTTTCATTATTTCTTGGACTTTGGTGTATTTGACTTTGAAATTACTGAAAATGATTTCGCGGATGTCGTCAAAATAAATCAATCCAATGAGTTCCTTTTCTTGATTCGTAACGGCAAAAATCGATTGGCTGGAGTGCGAAACGTATTCGACCAAGCGTTGTAAATTCTCGTCGGGTTTCAGAACCATTTCATCGGGAATAATGAGAGAATTTAAATCGATTGTAGTTAAGATGTTTGAATCCTTATTCCCAGTAAATACCTGTCCTTTTTTAGCAAGACTTTTAACGTCAAGCGAATGTTTTTCGAATCGTTTTGCTACCGCTAAACTGATCGACGATACCATCATTAAGGGAACAATCAGATCGTAACCTCCTGTAATTTCGGCAATAAGAAAAATGGCTGTTAGCGGTGCATGAAAAACACCACTTAAAATGCCTGCCATTCCTACAATGGTGAAATTTCCAATAGGAAGCGATTGAATTCCCAAAACGTTAATCAGCTTGGCAAACAAAAATCCGGTGTACGAACCCATGAATAGGGAAGGAGCAAAGTTTCCGCCATTTCCGCCGCTGCCAATAGTTAAACCTGTGGCAAATACTTTGGTAAACAAGATTAATCCAACGAAAATTAAAATAGCAAATTTGTTGTTTTCCCACGATTCAAACAGCGTTCCTTCGAGCAACAGCGCGGCCTTATCGGCAGAAAGAAGTCGAATGCCTTCGTAACCTTCACCAAATAAAGGTGGAAATACAAATATCAAAACAGCCAATAAACTCGAACCAATCAGCGCTTTTTTGTAGGGTTTCCAGCGAATGAGTCCGAAAATCCGTTCAACTCTCTGGAAATTTCGCATGTAAAAAACCGAGACAAAGCCTGTAAGTAAGCCCAAACCAACATAATACGGTACGTTTTTATAGTTAAACGAATTCTCTGAATTGAACGTTAGTAAAATGGTATCGTCTAAAATAATCGCCGATAATATCGCACCCGTTGCAGCCGAAATCATAATCGGTGTAAAAGCAGCAATACTAACTTCAACCAGCAAAACTTCGATCGCGAAAAGTACTCCGGCAATCGGAGCTTTAAACGCAGCAGCAATTCCTGCCGCCACACCACAGCCAATTAGCAAGGTTCGTTCTTTGTAGCCTAATCGGTATTGCTGTGCGAAATTCGAACCAAAGGCGGCACCGGTAATTACAATCGGACTTTCCAAACCAGCCGATCCACCCAAACCTACCGTTAGTGAGCTTGTCATGATTTGCGCATACATTTGCTTTCGCGGAACGATTCCCGCTTTTTTGGCAACGGCATATAAAATCTGACTTGTTCCTTTTTCGATACTTCCACCAAGTAATTTCTTCACTACTAAAACCGTCAATAAAATCCCGATGATCGGAAGTAAACCGTTAACAAACCCGAGATGCAGCTTAGAACTTAAATACGTGGCAATTTCAAAAACTTTGTGTGCAAATGTTTTAAGCACGATAACAGCAGCTGTAACCGAAATACCTACCAAAACCGCGGCCAAAAATATAAATTGCTTGGCAGTTAAATTGGCTTTGGCCAGATGGATAGCAAATTCAAACCGTTTTTTTATCGTTCTAATCATGAGTTAAAATCCAGCAGTGGCATCTTCGCCGCGCTCATCTGCACCGGCGTGTTTGTTTCCTAGCGAATCTATAAAAATAGCATCAACTTTCCCAATAACGGGGCTTTCGCCGATTTTTATTTTATAACCTTTATTCTCTAGTGCTTGAAAATGGTCTCTTGGGAAATTGTTTTCGAATAGTATTTCGTCGGGCAGCCATTGGTGGTGAAATCGCGGACTATCGATGGCAGCTTGAATCGGCATTTCGAACTGAAGTACATTCAGTAAAGTTTGGAAAACGGTGGTAATTATGGTAGAACCTCCCGGCGATCCTAAGGCTAAGATAGGTTTATTGTTTTTTAGTACAATCGTGGGCGTCATCGACGACAACATCCGTTTTCGGGGTTCAATTTTGTTGGCGCTGCTTCCGGTAAGGCCGTAGCTGTTTGGAAATCCTGGCTTGGCGCTGAAATCGTCCATTTCATTGTTTAGGAAAAAACCTAGTTCGGGCAAATACAGTTTCGAACCGAATGCGCCATTTAGTGTGGTGGTAACGGCAACGACATTTCCAAACGAGTCGGCGATAGAATAGTGCGTGGTTTCGTCGGATTCTGAAAAAGAAACGGCTCCCGGTTCTATTTCTTTTGAAGGCGTAGCTCGATCAAAACGAATGGTAGCGGCGCGATTTTTCAGATATTTTTTTTCGGTTAATGCAGCTATCGGAACGTGAACAAAGTCGGGGTCGCCTAGAAACTTACTGCGATCTGCGTAAGCGCGTCGTTCTAATTCTGTAAGTAATTGAATGTATGTCAGGCTGTTAATTCGAAGCGAATCTAGCTTAAAATACTCAAGCATGCCAAAAAGTTGTGCCAATGCTACGCCTCCTGATGAAGGTGGTGGCATGCTGCAAATCGTATATTCTTTAAAGGTAAACAGAAGCGGTTTTCGCCATTTTGCACGATAATTTTTTAAATCAGTTGTAGTTATAATTCCGCCTCGTTTTTGGAGTGCTGCGACTAATTTTTTGGAAGTTTTTCCCGAATAAAACTCCGCCGAACCTTTTTTTGAAATACGTTCTAAGGTTTTGGCGAGTGCTGAGAATTTGATGCTATCGCCGATTTGATTGTCGGTTTTAAAAGGTACTTTAGTTCCCGATATTTCTAGAATCGTTTTTT
>JAIXTU010000111.1 GCA_027483785.1 Flavobacterium sp. | reverse complement strand
GGCAAACCACCGCGTCGATTCACTGAAATGGTTGGTTGTTCCGAAACGGCTGTCTTGATGTCGGAATATTTCTTGGTCCATTTCGTTAAATCTTGCGCGATATCTTTTTGCGCTTTCGAATCGCCGCGTTCATCGGGTTCCAGTAGCGATAAACGCACAAAACCACGGTTCACAGCACCAGCGCCAAAACCTGGGGAAGTAACTACCAAGCTCACTTTCTTTTCAGGAATCGAATCGTTAATTAGATTCGCGATTTCCTGCATCGAACGATCCATGTAATCGAAGGTTGCGCCTTCTGGTCCGGTAATGTTTAGCAGAATCATACTCCGGTCGTCGTATGGAGCTGTTTCTTTAGGTAGGATTTGAAAAAATAAAAACGACAGTCCTAAACACCCAATTAAGATCGGGAAACTCAACCACTTTCGTTTCATAAAACCTTCTAAACTTTTATGGTACGAACGATTCAAATTCACGAAAAAGGGTTCGGTAAGTGTGTAAAATTTACTGCGTTTTTGCTCGCCGCCTTTCATTAAATAGGCGTTCAACATGGGTGTTAAGGTTAACGAAACGAAAGCAGATATCAGTACTGCTGCACCAATCACAATCCCGAACTCGCGAAATAGTCTTCCGACAAATCCTTCCAAAAAGATCACGGGAAGAAAAACGGCCGCCAACGTAATGGAAATGGAAATTACAGCAAAGAAAATTTCGTTACTTCCTTTTATTGCGGCTTCTACGGGTGTCATCCCCTCCTCTACTTTCTTGAAAATATTTTCGGTAACTACAATTCCATCGTCAACAACCAAACCTGTAGCTAATACAATTGCCAACAAAGTTAGTACATTAATCGAAAATCCGCATAAATACATGATAAAAAACGTTGCGATAAGCGATACGGGAATATCGATAAGCGGACGAAAGGCAATTGCCCAATCGCGGAAAAACAGATAAATAACAAGTGTTACCAGCAGTAATGCAATTATCAAGGTTTCGGCTACTTCGAGAATGGCTTTTTTGATGAAGATTGTTTGGTCGATGGCGATTTCGATTTCGAAACCCTTTGGTAAATCTTTTTTAAATTGCTCGTATTGCTTGTAGAATGCTTCGGAGATATCCAAATAATTAGTTCCCGGTTGCGGAATTAACGAAAGTGCTACCATGGTTTGTCCGGAATCGCTCAAACGTGTTTCCAGATTTTCGGCTTCTAAACTGGCATTTCCCACGTCGGCAAATCGAACGGTTTGTGTTCCTGAATTTTTGATGATCAGGTTTTCAAAGTCGGTTTCTTTCTCTAAATTCCCGAGCGTTTTAACGGTTAGTTCGGTGTTAGCTCCCGTTAGTTTTCCACTGGGAAGTTCCACATTTTGACTCGTCAACGCATTTTGTACGTCTTGAATGGTAAGTCCGTACGCGGCTAATTTCACGGGATCAATCCACAATCGCATCGCGTATTTTCGTTGTCCCCAAATTTGAACACTACTAACGCCGGGAATGGTTTGTAGGCGTTGCGCTAAAACGTTGTCGGCGTAATCGGTTAGTTCCAACACGTTTTTCGAATCGCTTTTCATGGTCATCGTTAGAATCGGATCCGAATTCGCGTCGGCTTTAGAAACCACGGGTGGTGCTGTTAAGTCTTGCGGTAAATTTCGAACGGCTTGCGAAACTTTATCGCGCACATCGTTTGCGGCTTCTTCCAGATTTTTATCGAGATTGAACTCTATAGTAATAATGCTCGTTCCTTGCGCACTGGTACTGGAAATATTTCGAATACCGTCGACAGCATTAATCGCTTTTTCAAGAGGTTCGGTAATTTGCGATTCAATGATATCGGCATTTGCACCAGCATAATTCGTTTGAAAGGAAATTTGCGCCGGATCGATCGATGGAAATTCTCTAATTCCCAAAAAGGTATAACCGATGATTCCGAAAAGCACAATCAATAAATTGAGCACAATCGTAAGAACCGGCCTGCGGATACTTAAGGTAGATAAACTCATTTTTTAACGATTGTGGGTTTAACTAAACTTCCTTCTTTTAATGCCATAACTCCCGAAACAATTACTGTATCGCCCACAATTAAGCCAGAAGCTACAGCAACTTGTTTATTATCGCGACTAATACTTTCAATTTGTTTTTCGGTTGCTTTTCCATTTTTGGAAACAAATACTTTTTGTCCGTTTTGAATCGGAATGACCGCTTCTGTGGGAACGAAGATTGCTTTTTGGTTTTCACCAATATTAAGCAGCACGTCGGCGAAAGTTCCCGGGAATAATTTCCCTGATTTGTTATCTGCCTTCGCGCGAATTTTCATGGCTCGTGTTTCGGTAGCAATTTCAGGTTCTATGGCATAAATACGCGCCGTTAATGTGTCTTTGATCCCGGCCACTAGAAATTGAATGTTGCTGTTATTCTGCAGCAGCGAACTGTATTTTTCTGGAATGGCGAATGTAAGTTTCACTGTACTGGATTGCACTAATTTTCCGATCAGTGTTTGTGGTGTTACGTATGCTCCTTTAGATATCGATCGCAGACCAATTCTACCCGAAAACGGCGCGATAATACTTGTTTTTTGAATTTGAGCGCGAATGAGTTCGGTAGCCGATTTTGCCATTTCAAAATCCGAATTTGCTACGTCCAGCTCTTCTTTACTGATGGCTTCTTTTTCGAACAACAATTTGGC
>JAIXTU010000282.1 GCA_027483785.1 Flavobacterium sp. | reverse complement strand
TCATTCATTTTTTGTTTAGTTAGATTTTCATGTTTTGTTTGGGTGCCGAACAAAAACTAATTGGTTCGGCATCTTTTTTTAAAATTCACAAACCACAGACTATCAACTCATTAATCACCTTTTAGATCAAGCCACAAATTAAATACCACTAAATTTTGCTATCATGAAAAAGTCATTTTTAACCATTTTTTCGCTGTTTTACGCTTAACAGCGACAGCTCAGGAAGAATCTGAATTCACAAGCCCGAAATGGTCAATTGAAACAGAATTATTTGCACCATTTTAACCTGAAGTTGGCATTATAAGCGTAAAAGCCGAACGAACCATAACGCAAAACGCAGCTAAAACAATGCCTGGCAATTTACTTTTAGGGATTTATGCACGCCCAAATGTGTCGCATGATATTGTTGAAACCATCGAAGAGTATTTATTAACGTTTGGATACCGACAGTATTTTTATAAACGATTGCACGCTGAAGCTCAAATTGATGCCGGTTATGCATGGGGAACAAAAAATAAAATCGACGGTAGAGATTATAACAACTTTGCCCTTCTTAGTGAGGTAAATATGAGCTATACTATTAATGTCTCGAAGAAAAAAAGCAACAACTTTTATGTGCTTCCACAAGTGGGTTTTTTAAGCGGACTTTCAACTGATATAGGTCCGCGTGGTGGGAAGAGTGATAATTTTTTCCAGGGTAAACTAACAGTTGGTATTCAATTTTAAAAATTTAGACCATGAGAAATAATCAAATAATTTTAGGAAGCGGCGGCGCAATCGGTACGCTATTAGCAAAAGAGTTAGTACAGTTTACTAACAACATTCATCTCTACAGCAGAAATCCGAAAAAAGTAAACGGCTCTGATCATTTAATTTCAGGTGATTTGCTAGACGAATCTCAATTGAATTATTCGTTGCAAAAAATGAACGTAGCGTATTTGGTTGCAGGTTTGGAATACAAAGATTCTGTTTGGGAAAGAGATTGGCTAAAGATTGTTGAAAACGTTGTAAACGCTTGCAAGCGGAATAAAGTATCGCTCGTTTTTTTCGATAACGTTTACATGTACGATCCGAGTTGTTTTGGAAATCTTACGGAAGAAACTCCAGTAAAACCGGTGAGTAGGAAGGGAAAAGTTCGTGCCAAAATCGATGCGCTGCTGCGTGCAGAAATGGAAAATGATAGCATTAATGTTCAAATTGTACGTTCAGCCGATTTTTATGGAAAAGGAACGACGCAGAGTATGTTAAACCAAGTTGTTATTGAAAAACTACTTTCAGGAAAAACTGCCAGTTGGTTTATCAATTCTGATAAAAAACACTCTTTTACGTTAATTGATGATGCGGCAAAAGCAACTGCTTTATTAGGAAATACAAATAGCGCATACAACCAAATTTGGCATTTGCCAACAGATAAAGCGTATACATTAAACGAAATTGTTCAAAAAATTTCTTTGTATTCTGATAAACCGGTGAAAATTCGAGTGGCTTCTAATTTTATGATAAAAATATTTGGTCTTTTTGTACCTGTAATCAGAGAAAGTAAACAACTGCTTTATCAATATGAGAATGACTATGTTTTCAATAGCTCCAAATTCGAAAAGGCGTTTAACAGAAAACCCACAAGCATGGCCGACGGTCTAAAGAATTTTATTCTTAAAAATTAAAACTCAATTATAAATTTCAAAAGAAAGAAAAATGAAAAATAAATTTTTATTGACAGTACTAACTGTTGTTACTGTTGTTTTGACAAACTACGCGCAAACAGAGAAAAAATCGCGTGTGTTTGCTGAAGTCGGCCTCGGTTTTGGGCAAACCTTATTTGGTAGTGATACAAAAGAAAACTTGCAAGCCGCCTACGGAGGAACTTTTGATCCTGGAACAGGCAACAATTTACTAATGGGATTTCATTATGCACCAGAAAGTTGGAAAGGATTTGGACTAGGTTCGCGAATTAAAGGAACTTTCGGCACATCAGTAAAGGGTTCGAATGGAGATGATTACATTTTCAATTACTATAACTTAGGATTATCAGCAAAGTATCACTTCTTGAGCAAAACCTTTAACAAAGGACTTTACGGCAGAACAGGAATTGGCTTTGGTCAGTTTACTTCAAAAAGACAAAACGAAGATCAAAATCTTTATAAACATCAATACGCAATAGGCAGCACTTTCACAGCAGGACTGGGCTGGACATTTCCGTTCAAGAAAATGGCAATTAGCATCGAAGCCGAGTACGAATATTCTAGCAGGAACGGCACTATCGACGGTAAAGGCGATACAACATTTACCAGCGGTCAAATTGGTGGAAATGTTGTTATATCATTTTAACTGTGAAATCGCAAAAATCAAAATCAGTTCTTTCAAGAAATTGGGTAATTACATTGCTGGTCCTTGAATTTATTTCAGTTATCATTCCAGTTATTATATTGGGGAAGTATTTTAACTTCCCCGATATTTTACGCCAACCAGCGGCCACAGCTTTCGAATTATTCAGAAAAAATCAAACTCCAATTCTCATCGGATATTATATTTTTTTGATATCGGCTTTTTTATACATACCACTTTCTTACGGTTTAGTTCGTATATTATATAAAACTAAAAATCAAACGATAAAGGCAACTTTTATAGGTCTTAGTATAACAACTGCACTTTTTCAAGCAATTGGTTTTGTCAGGTGGATTTTTACCATGCCCTATCTCACACAAATTTACTTTGAGCGACCAGAGAGCAGAAGCAATGTCGTTTTAATCTACGAAATTTTAAATCGATATGCCGGAATGAGCATTGGCGAGCATCTTGGCTTTATAAGTATGGGCTTTTGGACGATTTGTTTGGGCATTATTTTGAAAAAACATCCAAACGTCAGTAAATATTCTGGATTCATAGGCATTACAATAGGTGTGCTATTAGTTGTAAGCACTTTTGAACATTTTGGAGGCGCTTTAGCCAAAGTGTTTGGAATGTTAAATTTTTTAGCTAATTCCTTATGGAGTTTGTGGCTTATTGCCTTGATTATCATGCTGAAGAAGAAAATAACAAGCTAAGGAAAATTGGAATTGGCAAAGAAGCAGAGAATCCCTTTGCTTCCTTCTGTATTACTTATTAATTCAGAAATTACAATGAGTAAAATTAAAAAAAGATACCGCTTTTACATACCTAATTTCAGCGACTATCACCTATTTTGGATTACCTATGAATTGCTAAAAAAAGCACCGTCGGCCACCTTAAAAGTAGTCAAGAATGGACATAAAAATGCAATCATTTCGATTTTGAATTCGAATTTATCTCTCTTAGATTTAAAGTTGATTTTTATGACAAATCAAATTGATTATGAAAAAGTTTAAGTTAGCTCTGATTTTAAAGAAAGTTGTATCAACTAAAAACAGCCAGATTCATGTTTTTATAACATCTATAGCTTCTAAAATGGAAAGTGACGCTGTAAAATGTACTATCCTATCAAAATACCCTTCGGCAAAAATCGATTTTGATCTAGAAGATATAGATAATGTATTAAGAGTTGAAGGTATATTTAATGCTAAAAAGATTATAAAAATAGTAACTGCCATGAATTTAG
>JAIXTU010000363.1 GCA_027483785.1 Flavobacterium sp. | reverse complement strand
TTGAAAGTTTTAAAAACACGTATTGTGGGTTTGAGTTGGGCGCAACAGGGATGGCACGGAAATCCTTTTACTGCGAGGCAACGAGCAGTAAAAGATTGCAGTAACAGCCCGGTGCTGCCGGCGGAACAGAGGCAGCAGTTGCCCAAAAATCAAAAATGAAGCTTAAATAATATGAGTTCGACATAAAAATCTTTGTTAGATAGCTATCTTGCTGTTTGTTAGGATCTTTAACAAGACAATTTAAGCTTTTAGGCTGATAAAATTTTTGAATTCTTCGTAGCTATTATGGCACAAATGGATCCCTTTCTAAAACATTAATTTTAATGCGTGTTGAAGGAAAGTATATTAGTGCTTTAAGAAAAGCGGAAGCGCAAGATTACCGTGAATTATGGGTATTTGCGCGGAATTGATTGGAATCTAAATTACTAAAAAGGACACGTCTAAAAACAGAAAACCCGACTCAAAAGAATCGGGTTTTGTTGTGGTACCTCCAGGAATCGAACCAGGGACACACGGATTTTCAGTCCGTTGCTCTACCAACTGAGCTAAGGTACCTCGCTAATGCGGGTGCAAATATAACCTAGTTTTTATTTGTGCAAAAGAAATCTTTAAAAAAATTCATTTGTAACTTGCCGTCCTAGCTGTAAAAACATGTTACTACTGGTTGATCACGGAAATACACGCATCAAATTGCACCTGACTTCTGATGGGCAAAAATTTGATACTACGACGGTTAGCAAGGATTCATTTCCGAGCGAAACTTCCGCATTGCTGCAAAAGCATCCAAATGTTAAAACGGTTGTTTTTAGTTCCGTTGCTGCCGATTTAGTACCTTTTTTTCAAAATTCCTTTCCAAATCTCGGCATTTTTGATGTCGCCCACCTTTCTAATTGGCCATTTGTTAACCGATACACCACTCAAGAAACGCTCGGAATCGACCGAAAAGTACTTGCCTCTGGCGCTACTTTACTGGAAAAAGGAAAATCGTGCTTAATTATAGATGCCGGAACGTGTATTACGTACGACTTTCTATTGCCCGATTCTTCTTTTTTAGGAGGTGCGATTTCGCCGGGCTTGCACATGCGATTTCGCGCGCTACACGAATTTACTGCTAAACTTCCGTTGGTTTCGAACGTTCAAGAAATAGCTTTGATCGGAAATAGTACAATAACCGCGATACAATCGGGCGTAATTAATGGTGTTGTAGCCGAAATAATTGGAATCATTAACCGTTATAAGGAACAGTATACCGACTTTACCATAATTTTAACGGGCGGGGATGCCGAATTTTTGGCAACCCAATTAAAAAATGGCATATTTGCCGATTCAAATTTCATGCAGCGAGCTTTATATGCACTGTACCAATTTCACAACCCTAATGATTAAACGAATTCTGCTGTTAGTGAGCTTCTTATTGAGTTGTTTTGCTCACGCTCAAAACGGAACACCTTCTATCTATTCTTTTTACGGCATTGGAGAAGTTACTTTCCGTGGTTCTGTTGAAAACAGATCAATGGGCGGCGTTGCCGTGTTTACCGACAGTATTCACATCAATTTGCAAAACCCGGCTTCCTACGGAGGATTAAAATTTACGTCTTTTTCAGTTGCCGCAACAAATAACAAAACTCGTTTTCAAACCAATAGTGTAACTGACGAAGCCGGAAGAACAAACATCGATTACCTAGCCTTTGCAGTCCCTATTTCTAAAAAGTTTGGTGCCGGAATTGGTGTAATGCCGTATAGTTCGGTGGGTTATAGAATTCAAACCCTAGCAAGTGGGAGTAATTTGAATAATCGTCGGTATGAAGGTTCAGGAGGTTTAAATCGAGTTTTCTTTTCCCTAGCATACAATTTTTCTGAACATTTAAGCTTTGGCGTCGATTTACATTACAATTTTGGACAAATTGAAACCACAACTTTAGCCACTATTTCTGGAGTGCAATTGGGCACACGTGAAGAGAGTACATCGAACCTGTCGGGATTCACTTTAAACACCGGATTGATGTATCGCAGAAAAGTTGGTAAAAAGAATACGTTTTTTGGGAGTTTAACCTATACGCCGAGTACAGAAGTGAATCTGGATAACAGCAGATTTATTTCTACGGTTCTTTTTACCGCAAATGCAGAGATTATTGATTCTGAAACAGAAGTAATTGTTCCCGATTCAAAATTAAAAATGCCTCAACGCATATCTTTCGGTGCAGGTTTTGGAGAAGAACGCCATTGGTTAATCGGAGCTGAGTTAGCTTTAACATCAAACAATGGCTTTGCAAATCGGTTTGATGATATTCAAAATGTAAATTACCAAAACGGTACCAAGATCAGTTTTGGAGGTTATTTTATTCCAAAGTATACTGCCTTTAATGGATACTTCAACCGAGTTACATACCGCGCGGGCGCTCGTTTTGAACGAAGCGGATTGGTAGTAAATGGCAAGAACATTGAAGATAAAGCAGTGACTTTTGGTCTTGGATTACCTTTACGAGGAACATTTTCGAATATAAACTTTGGTTGCGAATTAGGTAAGCGAGGAACAAAGGCTGCTGGATTGGTAGAAGAACGCTATACCAACATATCTATCAGCTTGTCGCTAAACGACAGATGGTTTGTAAAACGTAAATACGACTAACAGTGACAACCAAAAATTTATTTTTGTGCCTCATTTTGTTTGCGATTTTTTGCAGTTGCGAAGATCGGATCAAAGCCGTGAACAAAAGTAATTTGGCAACTTTCACACCAAGTGGCGAAGCCGATTCACTAGCTCTCAAGTACACCGATTCTGGTCGCATTACCGCTGTACTCGCAGCTAAACAAATGCGCGATTACGCTACCGTAAAGCACGCCTTCACTGAGTTTCCCAAAGGAATCGATTTAACACTCTACGACAAAAAGGGAAAAAGAACATTCATCACCGCGCAGTATGCTATATCCTATAAAGGAAGTGATCTGATTGATTTGCGCAAAAATGTGGTTATTCGATCTGAAGAAAACCAACGACTAGAGACCGAACAGCTATTCTTCGACCAAAAAAACGGCTGGTTCTTCACCGAAAAGCCTTTTTTATTTACCGACCCGAATGGCGGAACCACGCGTGGAACCGGAATCGATTTCAACAAAGATTTTAAACGAATTAATTATCAGCAGGTACGTGGACAAATAAACAAAGCAGAATAAAATGAAATTTTTAAAATTTACACAATACGTTTACTTAGTTGCCGCAGCTTTTATGGCTTATCGAACTGTAGAATTGTGGAATAGCGGAACTGATGAACGCTATTTATACCTAATTTTTGCTGTCGGTGCACTCGCAATGTTCTTTTTTAGACGTCTCTACTTCAAGAAATTTGAAGAAAGAGCAAAAAACAATCAGCAAAAACAGCCGTAAATTAAGGCTTGGACGAAGCTATTAAAAAATAAAAATTTACCCTTGCCGTAATTTGGCAGATAATTGTATTTTCGCAGACTGAATTTAAAAATTAGAGAGAAACTATGGCAGTTTTATCCAAAATCAGACAGCGTTCGTTTTTACTCATCGCAGTAATCGGATTTTGTCTTCTCGCTTTTATCATTGGAGATATTTTTCAAAGCGGTGCATTTAACGGCTCTTCGCGATATGTCGGTACAGTGAACGATGAAGATGTAAGCTTCGACGATTTCAATGTGAAGGTTGTAAATCTGGAGAAAAGTCAGCAAGGAATGACTACTACTCAGGCGGCAAACCGTATTTGGGATCAAGAAGTTAACATCGTTTTGCTTACTGAAGAGTTTGAAAAATTGGGAATCCGTTCTTCGGAAGATCAAATAATGGATATCCTCAAGCAAAGCCAAGACATTGGGCAAAACCCTATGTTTTTAAATGAGGCAGGTTTATTCGACCAGAAAAAGTTTGATGAATTTATCAAAGCAAACCCAGCTCAGGCGCAATTGTTAAACGATCGTAGAAAAGAAACAGCCTTGAACGCAAAGTTCCAGTCGTACGGTAGTATGATTCGTGGAGGTATGTACACAGCTTCTTTTGAAGGAAAGTTGAAATACAAGCTCGAATCTGATAAAGTTTCTTTCGATTACGTTCAAGTTTTGTATTCTTCAATCAAAGATTCGGACGTAAAAGTTTCTGACGAAGAAATTATCGCAGAAATGCGTAAAAATGAAAAGCAATTCAAAGCTGAGGAAAATGTAGAGTTGGAATATGTTCTCGTTGAAGATAAACCGTCTGCAGAAGATGAGGCTGAAGTTAAAAACGCGATCAATAGCCTTATGGGACCACGAGTAGTTTTTAACAACGAAACCGGTAAAAACGATACGATTGCGAGTTTCATGAACGCGAAAAATACAGAAGAATTCGTTTCAGAAAATTCGGATATACCATACGATTCGTCGTACACCGCGAAAAACCGCTTGCCTGCTGAACACGCTGAGGCACTGTTTAACCTACCTGTTGGGTCGGTTTACGGGCCATACATGTTCAACGGATATTACGCGATTTCTAAAGGTATGGGTCGTAAAGCGGGAGCAAACGCCCGTGCATCGCATATTTTATTGTCCTACAAGGGAGCTATGCGCGCACAGCCAAACGTAACAAGAACTAAAGAAGAAGCCGCAGCTAAAGCAGCAGAACTCCTTAACGAAGTAAAAGCAAATCCAAATAGCTTTATGATGCTGGCTATGACAAATAGCGACGATGGTTCTAAGCAAAATGGTGGCGATCTTGGGTATTTCGAGCCAGGACAAATGACTACCAAATTCAACGACTACGTTTTTAACAATCCAGTAAATTCAGTTGGATTGGTTGAAACCGAATTCGGATACCACATAATCAAAGTAACCGACAAACAAGATGCCGTTCGTTTAGCAACAATTGCGCGCAAAATCGAAGCGTCTGAGCAAACAAACGACAAGAACTTTGCAACCGCTTCAAAAATCGAAAACGATTTGAAATCGAAATCAATCGCTGAAGTAGCGAAAACCTACAAACTTACTGTTGCGCCTGTGGTTAAAGTAAAACCAATGGACGAACTTGTGGGAGCACTCGGAAATCAACGTCAGATTGTTCGTTGGGCGTACGATGATGAAAACGAAGTAGGTTCTTTCAAAAAATTCGATATTCCAAATGTTGGAAACGCCATTGTAAGCATTAAGAAATACAATGCGGAAGGTTTGATGGCGCTTGATCAAGCACGCCCAATGTTGGAGGCAAAATTAAAGAACAAGAAAAAAGCCGAGCTCATTAAAGCGAAACTGAAAGGTGCAAACCTTGCTGCTATGGCTGCTGCTAACAAGACTACCGTAAAAGTAGCAACCGATGTAACTGTCGAAGCAGGTGTACTCGAAGGTGTTGGTCCGGAACCACGCGTAATTGCTACGGCAATGGCACTGGGAGCTAACAAATTGTCGGCTCCAATCGAAGGCGTTTCAGGCGTGTATGTTGTAAGTGCTAAGGCAGTTACTGCTGCACCTGTGATTAAAGATTATAAAGATTACGTAGCCAAATTACAAGCTCAAAACGGAAGCGCACCTGGACGAATTTTGAACGCATTAAAAGATGCAGCCAAAATCGAGGACAACCGCAGATTGTTCTACTAGAAATCGGCACATTAACCAAATAAAAGTCCTGCATTACGCGGGACTTTTTTTATGCACTACTCTCAGTTTGTCATTCATATTTGGGCGGCAGTACTGGCTGTACGCTCCAAGCTTGCCACGGCAGTACGGCAAAAGCTAAAAACCGCAGGAGCTTCCGCTGGTCGCTCTGCGGTTTTTGTTTTTGCACGCACCGCGTTTGGCAAGGCTTTTCACTACCATCCAGGCCGCAAGGTCGTTACCGGCGATTCATTTGCCAATAAAATATTGTCAGAACACTCGGATTTTAACAAACGTAATATTGCAATATTACTTCGATCAAATTATTGAAAAGGAGATAATTACGACGCAATTTTCGCTTGATAATTAATAACGTTCTGAAAACTCAACCAATGATTCGTAGGTGTCGTCTTTCGCGGCCGTGATGGCAGTGGAAATAAAACTGTAGCGGCTACGTGTGATGGCGTTTTTTGCACAGCGACCACCGGAAGCTGTGCGAAAGACTGCCAACACCGGCGCCACGCGGTTTTATTGCAACGAACAGCGCGACATGTCGCTCAAGAAATTTGTTAGTACTTTCTTTGTCTCGTTTGCGCCAAATACTGAGACTCGAGCAATTATAGAG